>JANWHX010000116.1 GCA_025450235.1 Chitinophagaceae bacterium
ATCGGTTGCGCAATCGAAGTGCACAAACACCTCGGGCCTGGATTATTGGAAAGTGTTTACGAAAAGTGTTTCATAAAGGAGTTGAGCTTACACGGAATTGCAAACAGAAGCCAGATATGGGCACCCTTGGACTATAAGGGCTTGCTGCTTGACAATGAATTGAGGTTAGATGTATTGATAGAGGAAATCCTTTGTGTAGAATTAAAAGCTCAGGAGGGACTTTTACCGGTTCATAACGCCATTTTACTCTCATATATGCAAATGCTCCAAAAACCCAAAGGCGTTCTTATCAACTTTCATTGCATGAATATTTTCAAAGAGGGGCAGAAAACATTGGTGAATAATCTGTTTACCTTGTTGCCGGAAGATTAGGTGGAAACTATGTGAAACCTTATGTGTTCTATGTCCTATGTGGTTCAGATTTTATTAAGCCCATTTTCACAACACATTACAATATTAACCAACTTGACGCTTTCTCCGCAACCAAAAAATCCGCATCTTTGCTTGTCAAATTTGTCACTATGAAGAAACACGTGGCCCTTTTCCTTTTTTCTTTCGCCTTCACCCATCTGATCATTGCCCAGAATAATCAATTAATGATAAAAGGACAGGGTAAGAACCTGCACCTCGATCACACCGTGGTGCCAAAGGAAGGTATTTTCTCTATCGGCCGGGTATATAATGTACATCCGAAAGCAATCGCGGCCTATAACAAACTGGATATGGCCAAAGGATTAAGCGTTGGCCAGCTGATCCATATACCACTTACCGACACCAATTTTACCCAAAAAAATAGTAACGGAAAGCCGATCTTTTATGATGCCGGGTCGAAAGAAACTCTTGAAAAAGTCAGTAGTGTCAATAACAAGGTATCATTGAAGAGCCTTCGCGACTGGAACAAATTAAGCGATGATAAACAGGCAGCCGGGAAAAAACTAATCGTTGGTTTCCTTGTGTCGAATGAAAACGGAACGGCGACTGTACCAAAGGCTGAAAAAAATGAAGTAACAGTCAAAGACACCATAGCAAAACAACCGGTCGTAAAAACTAATACAGAGAAGGCCAAACCGGTCCTGAAAGACGATCAAAAGAAAGTAGAAGCAAAAAAGCCTGAGTCCGTTGCGACCAAACCGGAGCTGACGCCGAAAGACACTGAAGGCAAGCAGCCGGATATAAAAACAAATACAGAGTTGGACAAAACGACCGCAAAGGGAGAACAAAAAAAAGAAGAAACGAAGAAGACGGAAACGCCCGTTACGAGGCCACAAACAACAACTGATATAAACCCGCAGGGATATTTCAAATCTTCTTTTGATCAACAGGTAAGGTCAACCCCTCAATCGAAGAGCGAGACGGTCACGGCCGGTATTTTCAGGGTAAGCAATGGCTTGCAGGAGACAAAATACTATTTACTCATTGATGGGGTTCCTTCGGGTACTATCATAAGAGTCATTAACCCGGATAATAACAAAGCCATCTATGCAAAGGTGCTCGGGGAAATGAGCGGTATCCGTCAAAACCAGGGATTGAATATACGCATCAGTAATGCAGCGGCATCAACTCTTGATATAACCGACACAGATAAATTCATCGTTAAGATCAGTTATTGATTAATTTTTTTTAAATATATAGTATGCAAAAACTATTGTTGATAATTCTGATAAGCTTTTCATCTTTTGCGATTGCGCAACCATCTGCGGATAATGCAAAAGAGGAATTCACATCCGTTAAACTTCTGCCCGCAACATCTGTAAAGAACCAGGCAAACACAGGAACATGCTGGAGTTTCTCCACCACTTCGTTGCTGGAAAGCCAATGCCTGAAAAATATAAAGCAGGAGTTTGATCTCAGCGAAATGTTTACTGTAAGGAATATTTATGTTGAAAAAGCGAGAAATTATATTCTCCGGCAGGGAAAAACGCAATTCGGCCAGGGCGGCCTGGGTCATGATGTAATAAGGTCGGTTAGTTTATACGGCGCAGTGCCCGATTCGGTTTATAGTGGTTTAAAGTCAGGTCAGAAATCATATAATCATTCAGTTTTGGAGAATCAGCTGCAGCAGTATCTCAATGATGTTTTAAAGAAACGACCCGTTGCTGAAAACTGGCTGGATGGATACAATAGTATACTGGATGAACATTTGGGCGTAGTTCCTGCCAATTTTAAATTTGATGGTAAAACATATACTCCGCAAACATTCGCAAAGGAAGTTCTTAAGTTTGATGCGGATGACTATGTAAACATTACTTCATTCACGCATCATCCATATTACACATCGTTTGTTTTGGAGGCTCCTGACAATTTTGCCAATGGATCTTTTTACAATTTGCCTCTCCAGGTGATGATTGACGCAGTAAAAGCTGCCGTCAGTAAAGGATATACTGTCATGTGGGACGCCGATGTCAGCAATAATGGCTTCCGGCAAAATAAAGGTTTCGCATTGAATGTTGGCAAGGATGATTCGTTTACTCCCGATACAAAAGAGGAACCATGGGATGCCACCAAACGTCAGCACCTGTATGAGAACCTGACTACCCAGGATGATCACCTGATGCATATTATAGGTACACAGAAATCAAAAGATGGCAAATTGTTTTTTATTGTAAAAAATTCATGGGGGAAAGTCGGACCCTTTGATGGATATATTAATGTGTCGGAAGGATACTTTGCGATCAATACAGTTAGTTTGGTAATTCCAAAAGCAGCATTGTCAAAGGAATTATTGGGAAAACTTGAGGCAAAATGAGGGCACCCGCAATTGCCAAACATAGAAGGAGTAATTCGATACAAATAGGCCGCTACTAAAAATCAGAGCCGGTAGCCCCTTAAGAAATCTTCTATACTCATTCTTTTTTTTCCTTCGAGTTGTACATCTTTCAAATGTATATAGCCATCCTTGCAGGCAAATTTGAGATAGGTTGATTTATTGCTTTCCCATCTCCCTGGTTTTGTCGTGGGGATGATATGTTCCTTTTCACTTTTGAAGATCTTAATTGCTTTATCACCCAATTCAGTAAAAGCGCCGGGAAAAGGAGAAAGACCGCGGATAAGATTATGAATTTCATCTGCGGTTTTTGTCCAGTCTATTTTGCAGTCGGCGGTGAAGATTTTTGGTGCGGGTTTTAAGAGGGGTGAGTGGTGAGTGGTGAGTGGTGAGGCGGTGTCCCGCGATTCAAGACTCACAACAGATGATTGAGGGATTTCCTGTAACGTTCCTTCTGCTATTCCCTGAACAGTTTTTACTAATAATTGAGCACCGATCTCTTTCATCTTATCATGGACTTCACCGGCTGTTTCGTCTTCGCCGATGGGAATTGTTTCCTGAAGTAAAACATCCCCGGTATCAATTTCATGTTTGAGCTTAAATGTTGTCACGCCTGTTTCTTTTTCACCATTGATCACCGCCCAGTTGATCGGTGCGGCGCCGCGATATTGCGGTAATAAAGAACCATGAAGGTTGATCGTTCCTTTTGATGGCATGTTCCACACTATGTCAGGAAGCATCCGGAACGCTACCACTATTTGGAGGTCGGCTTGCAATGAGCGGAGTTCCTCTAAAAACTCCGGGTTCTTTAATTTTTCGGGTTGAAGTACTCTTAATCCGCGCTTTACTGCATATTTTTTTACTGCGCTTTGCTGCATCTTCATTCCGCGGCCGGCTGGCTTATCGGGAGCAGTAATTACTCCTGCAATAATATAACCGGCTTTTACTAATGCATCTAAAGAGGCAACAGCAAATTCGGGAGTACCCATGAATACTATGCGGAAAGCAGGCAATGCCAGGTTAAATGTATTTGGCCCGGTATCTTTCTGTTTGATTTGATATTCGATCATTCCTGCGAAGGTAAATATTCATCATTGTAAAATATTCATAATTTACCCGTTGTATCATCCTTCATTTTATCATTCACTTTTTCCAAAACCTGTATCGTCTAACCATAATATCCGGGCATTTTTTATACAAGTGAAAAAAGCATTGTAAGTTCTGGGCTTCCCTTCAATATCTGAAAAGCTTACCTGCCAGGAATTAGGTAGAGAAAATTTTCCATTGGATTTTGCACTTTGAAATTTAATGTTCCCGATAAACCCACTGGCAACACCCACATCCCATTTGTAAGTATTACCTGCTCCAAAATCAAAATTTTCGTTAGATGCGTGTGTATTTGCACCTGCACTGGCGCCGGTATAGGCATTAACATATTGCTGCAATCCCGTGAAGTTGTTTGTCCACTTGCCTTTCAGGTCGGGACCAGCTACTGCAAATTTATTATAGCTCGCCATCTTTTCCATTTTCTCCCAACCATAAGATGTCGCGTGGTAGGCGCCAAATTCCTGTTCAAAAGAGTTCTTATCTATTGTAATAAACTCTAAAAATCTTCCATTGCCACCTGAATAATTTACTTTAAACAGTACAACATGAACTGTTTTTCCTGTTGCTTTTTCTACAGCATCTGCTTCGGCAAATTCTATGGACTGCCACCCGGAAATGGGCTTAAACTCAAAATTGCTTGCTGTGCTGTATTTGGGTGCTACTAAAATGTTCCAGGCATTTCTTAATCCGTCCATCAAAACAGCATTATATGCATCGGCGGTTTTGTTAGGATGGTGAACTAATACTTTAATATTTCCTTTCGTTACCTGTACCCAATCTTCCTGTACCGTGCTGGTCCATCCATCATCGAAGTTGGTAGTGGTAAATGTATAACCGCCGGAGGACTGAATTGGAGCTGCGTCGGTGGGTTTATTGATAGTTTGGGTTGATAGCGCCCCCTCTGCATCATATAAGTATGATTTTGTTTTTTCCCCATTTAAATAGTAATTAAAAACCCCGTCTCTTTTTGTTTCTTTTTCATTACCTGGAACCAGCACTAATCTCAGACGATCATTTATCGTGGTGTATTCAAAACTATATTCAACAACATCTAAACCAAGGTTGCCGGTTTTTAAAACCGGGTCGGTCTTTTGCTGCTGGCGAACATCAAATTTGCTCTTTACCGGTTTTAGTATGATCTTGTTTCCATTTATTTGATAAGTACCATCTTCGTTCACCATATAATATTTAGGTGTGTAATATTGAAAAGTGGTATTTGAAAAGTTATAAGTTCCATTGCTGTAAAACTGGTAGCTGTTGGTTGAATAACCTGCATTGTTTCCCAATGCGTCTTTCCGGTTTTGGTGGCTTTCCCAAACGTAATTGCTAAGTGAACCTGCTGTTTTTTGTACTGGTTCTTTTTTTATTTCTTCCGCTGTTATTTGCTGGCCACCGGGTAATTCAATTGCAGTATTGTTAGCAGAGACAGGAGCATAGTACCAGGCATTGGTAAAAGTTGTATTTGTGCTGAAAGGACCATCTCTTTGCGTTGCCTGGCCGGCTTGCAAAACAAGATTCCAAAGTTGTATGCCGGAAAAATAATGCTTTGTAAACTGGTAGGTAGTTTTCTCCAGTGTTCTGTTTTTGCTTGATAAAAGTTTACCCCATTTATCAACCCCATCTTTCTTACTCCATGCTTCTGTCACACTTTTTTGCGGGGTGACAGTAATATTATTTCCGCTGATTTGATAAATGCCGTTTTCTTTTGTTAAAAGAAGTTTATCAGACGTGTACTGAAAAGTTTTAATGATGAAAATATAAGTGCCATTAGCATTAAAGGTATATTGTCTCTTGATGTATCCGTTAATGCCATTGTTTACTGCGTAATCTGACTGGTCACTTGAACCTATCGCCCATGTACCAAGGATAGGTGAATTGGTATTGTTTGAAACAGGTGTTTGAATTTGTTGCGTACTTGTTTCAACCTTTTTTAAGCTGATCGATTCCAAAAAATCAGTTATATTCTTTTCATACACATCGGTATTAGTAAGTATGACGATGTTAACCATTTTTTCAAAACCGCTGGAAGTTACCAGCACCACAACCCCTTTATTGCCATCACTTTCAAATGGAGCATACCCGCTTTGTGCTTCCCATCCGTTTTCAGTGGCAGGAGGTTGCATTTCCGGAGCAGCAGAAACTGTTACCATTTCCTTTACTAAAGACGCCCAGGCCAAATCAAAGTTTTCTTTGGAATTGGCGGTACCAGGTACGGCTTTGTACAAGGTGATGAGACAGTAAGTTCCTTTTGCCGGATCTTCTTTTGAAAGCTGAACTGCACTTTCCGCTGATTCTTTTTTCCATCCACCAGGTGTCGTGTAAGTGGTAAGGTCGAACGTTTGTTTCTGGGCAAAAGATATTGTCACAAAAACAACGAAAGCCAAGAGAAGAATTAGTTTTTTCATTATGTTTTTTTTCTAATCAAAACTATTCCTGATTTTGGCTGTTTAATATCCTGTAAAACGGGGATATTTTAGCAGGAATAGCAGCTTAGTCCATCGTGATCTTGATATTACTGATATAGAATTTATCATTTTCTGCAGAGTTGTTACTACAATCAAATGAAAGGGCATTAAATAAGTGAGCAGCCGGTATTGCCTTTTCGTATTCAGCTATTTTAGTTTTATCAATAAACACCTGAAACCTCTCATCTGTTTTTTTGATGGTAACAGTAATGCGGTTATTTTTTTTATTGTTTGAAAAGCCGGTAGCAACATACCATTTAGTGCCATTTGAATAGCCCGGAGGAAAAGGGAAATTTGTTTCAACGGTGGCTTCTCCGTCTCTCCCATCAAAGCCCGGGCGTAGTCTTAATTTTAAAAATGATTCTGCATTACCTGGCGATGTTTCCTTTGCCAATTGCATAGTTAAGCCCTTAGCCCCCCAGGTGAAATTCTGAGCAGCTACTAAATCATAACTCAGCGTAAAATTTTGCGGCAATGGTTTTTTTAACAGCGTTGCGTTTAAATATTGACCTTTTAATACTGCCCAGTTTCCCTCTAATCCATCAAGTTTAGTAACAACACTTGTGCTTCCTTCAATATTCGATTTAGCATACCAGCCAATTGGTTTTTTACCGATCACTGTGGTGGAAAAATCTTCAAAAAAATGAATGTTTTTATCAGTTGCATTTTTCTTACTGGCCTCCGATGCTTCGGTAATTACGACGGCTTCGTTGTAAACAGGAGAACGAAGCGGTTTATAGGGTTGGCCTTTTACTTTTTCGGGATCAAAGAAAAAATTATATACATAATCAAAATTGAAGTTATTGATAATGGATTCATGCATGTACTGCTCACCTGGATCACTTGTAGACCAGCTCCATGTTACTAATAGCCATTGAGGTTGGTCTTTTTTGCATAATTCATACGTATTTGGGGCCAATTTATAAACGGGGACAAGTTTGGGAACTGAGTAAGGTGATAACTCTTCTACTTTACTGCGGGTGAACATATCATAACCATTTACCAGGTCTATATAATCATAGTTAGAAGGCAATGCAGCAGGGTCAGCCAACCTTGTTTTGTATTTTTCCAGCAATTTTGTAACAGATGCCTTTGCTTTTTCAAAGTTTTCATTCTCATATTTGGTGAAATAGTCTATATCACGCTGGTTGCCCTGCGCTCTTTCAATTATCTTTTTCGTTTCTACGTGATGTTTTACCTGGATCATTTCCCCTGTTTTTTGAAGCAGTTCGCCAATTGAAACCGGTATAAATGGCAGCTGGTTGTTTTTACATAGCAATACAGCATCCACCACTCCGGCGTTTCTGTCATACCTCGAAGATGTTAAGTGCCAGGTGGTATATTTTTTAAACTGGGGCAGGGATTTAATTTCATATTTCCTTCTGATTTCTTCTGAGGTTACATCAAAAAAACGTTCGCCCTCTTTCATGAAAAAATAATATTGTTTCTCCGTGCTTAACATGTTTACGGACGTGCCGGGTACTTCATTGGCAGCAATGCCCCAGGGAATTTCTGTTTCCTGGATAGGAACTATTTTACCATTTTTCCATTCCATGCTCCACAAAAAAGAGGTAACGCCAAACCCCTGGGGAAGCCCTGTATTATAGGGGGAATACACACTTTTTTTAGGAAATACGACTTTTTTTACATCACCAATTCCACTTTTAGGAATGTAGCTTGCCTGTATCCAGTTGACCAGTGAGTCGCAAATAGATAGCTGTGCTAAACTGTACACACGGTTATCCATTTTTTTACTTTCTTTAGCACCTTTTAAATGATACACCTTATACCAACCGAAAACACTGTCTTCAATGGATTGCCGGGGGCTGGGCTGGGCAAAGGAGTTTACTACAGAAATAAAAAGAAGAATCAGTAAGAATATCTTTTTCATGTATAGATACTTTATGGAAACAAAATAATTTCTGCTACATTGTTTTCATCTGCTTTGTTATTCAGGACAAAAACGACACGGTCCTGCACCCGTGTAACTGGCAAAAATGCCTGATGAAGGAAAACGGCTATCCAATTTACCACCAAGGCCAAAAACAACATAGCCTCCCGAATATGACATGGCTGCACGACCAACACTGCTGCCAGCAACCGTGGAAACAGCCCTGTTTTTTTTCGCAGCCACATCATACATAATAATATTGGCAGCAGGCGCACCGAGGTTGGTTGCATTGGTTGAATATGCCAAGAAGTTGCCATCAAACGAAATGGCAATTTTTTCTCCTTGTCCAATAGGGCTGTCTGCATTGCCCATTTTTCCATCCGAAGTTGTACTTGCAATGATTGTGGTGTTGGTAGTAATGTCGTAAATGAAAACATCCTGGAAATTTTTGTCATCGCCGGGCACCATATTAGTAGCCGTTGTAGAATAAACAATATACCTGCCGTTACCCGAAATAGATGGGACCACAAGCCGGTTGGCACTTTCAATTCCCTGGTTTCGTTCTTTACCATCAGCAGTGAGACTGAGTCTTTTTAACTGCGGATTATTTTGTTCCCATAAAAAAATATCCCACAGTCCATTTTTATCGTTGCTCACTAAAGTTGAGGTGTGAGAATAAAAGGCAATTCGCTTTCCGTCGTAGGCAATGGATGCATTGGATCCACCACCGCCTTTTTTTGATGATGGATCAATGCTGATCATGATGGTCGTATTCAACTGCATATCTCTTAAAAAAACATTGTTGTTGGAGGTACCTTTTTCCGTGGCTGAAATATTGCTGGCGGTGGATGTAAAAGCAATGAGATTACCATCGCCCGAAAGAGAAGGTTCATAACTTTCGGCATTGGGGTCTTTGCCATCATTGCCCATGCTTACTCTTTCAATTTTATTGGTAACAGAATGCCAGATGAAAATATCCTTCAGACCATTTTTATCATCAGCAATTAAGTTAGTAGCATGCGATTCGAAAGCAACCGATTTTCCATCGCCCGAAATAGCGGGAGCATAGCAATCACCATTTCCTTCTTCGCCGGTTGGTGCTGCGCTAATCAATTTTGTTGTGCCGGTGTTTCTGTCACGCCAAAAAATCTGGCGGTGCTTTCCACTATTACCGGCAAACCCAACTGCAGATGACACATAAGCAATGTACCTGCCTTCTTCACCCAGGTTGCCACCAATGGCAGGGTCACTGCTTTCATAAAATGTGCTGAACGTTGCATCGCCGGAACTGCGGGTTACCAAATCATAAGTATAATCGGAAGCGATTTTTATTTTATCATTTTGCGGCGTTTCGCCACCGGTTCCGGGATACATATAAATAGTTTGACCGGGTGTAATTTTTTTTGCAGTGATTTTAAATTTTGCCTCACCGGTACGCGGCGTTGGGAAACTAAAATTGGTTATGCCAAACGTTTTCCCGTTTTCTTTTTTTGGCGAAAGGGTTAGATCGTTCTTCCCATTATTCTGCAACACAATGCCAATACCGGCAGGGGCATAAAATATTCCGGTGAGTGGAGAAGTGGCCGCTGCTGCAATGGGTTTAACGGCAGCAGGGTTCTTTACTGTTTTTATTTGTGGGGAAGATTGCGCATAAATATACGCGACATATATTGTGAGTGCAGGAATTAAAATTATCTTTTTCATTTGGTTACTTTTAAAAAATGTAATTGCAGTGGGTTTATTTCCCCAGCATATTTTTTAGCGTTGCAAAATCTACCGCTTTCATAACGTCTTCCATAAATTTTGCTGCAATAAGATCTTTATGAGGCCCTGTTATAAATATCCAGAAGAATTGCGGCGATGATTTTGGAATTTTTTTATTGAAATACCCGGGATTGGGTTTAATGAGTACCCTCCCGAAACCATCGTTATCATCAGTAAAAAGATATGATAAATGGTCATTAGGATCTTGCTTCACAATAGCAGGCTGGGCCAATTCGATTGCCGGCATTTTAAGCAACGTTTCAATTTTAGCGAATGCCGGTTTATAGTTTTTTTCATTTTCTGCCAGGTGTTTATCGTATCTCTCTTTAACGGGCAGGTAGTCCATCCTCATATACTTTTTGAGTTTTTCAGGTTCATTTTTGTACTCTGTTTCTTTAAATCCTTTCTCCATTTCATTTCGCTTAAGTGCGTCTTTAAATCCGGCCGCCGATTCGCGCATTGCATTTGATAATATTCTTTTTCTTTTTTCTAAAAACTCTTTTTTTGTTACATAAGAATAAGGGAGTTTACCATTGTAAGTAATCAACCATTCGCTGGTTTTGCCAGGTATGCCAAAAGCCAGCGTAACATCTTTTTCTTTAAAATAATGAATGCCATCTTTTTCAACCGGCATATCCACCATGTAGTGGTATCCCATACCAGAGACATAATCTTCATCAATAAGGGTGTCGTAAATTGAGACCCCAGACATATTGGCGTCAATGGAAAAATAGATTGAAGATTCGTGGGATGTTTTGATGCTGTTGCCTTCGCAGTAATAGCTTAATGGAATAATACTGTAGCCGTAGTTATTAGCCGACATGTTTGGGTAAGAACGACCATAGCTGCCGTGAAATATAGCTTCTATACTCATCGGAGTATATTTTGATTTTATCATGTTGTGTATGGTGGCCACTACTTTTTTTTCTATTGCAAGTTCTGCTGCTGTTCCTCCTTCAGATCCTTTCATTCCGGCTTTCCAGGTACCGGGTTTTTGAAGAAGAACTTTATCGCTGCATCCGATAGCTATCGGATCCTGTGAAAAAATATATGCTGAAATTAATAGCAGTGCAATTAGAAAGAAATATTTCATTTTTTTGAGTTGATTATTTGACAATCTATTTCATACCCTGCAATATTCCTTTTCCGCTGCCGCTAACACCGGTGTTAACTGTAACTCTTGCATCTGCGCCGGCAACTGTTACGCCACCTGCATTAGCATCAACGCTGGCAATAGCTCCTACATCAGTAATACCTGTATTATCCCATTCAACCAAAGCAGCAATTGTTGCTTCAAGTTCGCAGCCGGCAGGCCCGTCAAACCCTTTACTGGCGCCGACCATGGCCGAGCCGGAAAACCGGCCTGTTTCCACATTGTCTGTTACATTGATTTTCACCCCGCCAAAATCAAATTCGCCAATTAAATTGCTGCAGCTCGATGTGATTTTATATACACCAAGGTTCATGGTGCTTACGTAGTCACAATGTACATCATCAAAATTTTGTAACTGGCCGGGTTTTTTTGTTTTAGGTACGTTATTACACGAGCTACTTTTATTTTTAAAAAATACCCGCTGGTCTTTTATTTGAGTGAGCCAGGCAACCTGTGCATTTACCTTAGCCAGTTCAAACTGTTCGGGCCACATGGTGTATTGGTAATAATATAAAAGGTCACTGCTTCTGCGGCTTACATAATGGAAGTAGCTCCTGTATGCACTTTGTAACCGGCCATTAGCGTCTTTTAAAAATTCAGTCCGAATAGCGTTTTCATCTTTGCATATTGCTTCGAAGGGATTAGGCTTGCCTTCTCCAACCTGGTCTTCATATTTTTTATCTAGTAACTCTTGCTTTTCATTCAGTAGCGTTTCATATCCTCCAACAGCGTTTAACGCTTTTACTACCGGTTCTAACTCGTTCGCAAATACAAACGACGCATTTCCATTTATATCGTTTATCCCGGGGCCTAATTTTTTAATGGCCTTAGCGGCATAGCCGGGCATCAGTTGCACATAGTGTCCTTTCTGCCCTTCACTAAGAATCTGTTTGGTGCGGTATGCATTTGCGGTTAAATATGCTTCCTCTAATGATTGCTGTTTTATTTTCAACTCAGTTATTTTCTGCTGGCATTCATTTTTAAAATCCTTCCATTCTTTTTCCAACAGTTTGTTTTGTTCAACATCCATAGGATATTCGGGCCAGGTAAATTTTCCCAAACCCAATGCATCTTGCGGCATGGGACGGTCCCAGTTAATATCCTCAGATCTTAAATCGTAGCCCAATTTTTTTAATCTATTTTCTTTTTCATTGCTGTAAGCTTTACTGATACTTTTTTTAGCCGCTGCAATAGCTGCCGGGAAATTGCCCTTACTTTCTTCAATTAGAGATTTGGCCATATTTGCCTGCGGATGGGCGGCATAAATGCGGATGGCGCTGTCGGCATATTTTTCCGCCCTTTGAATATCACCCAGGCCAAGCCATGCCTGTGCAATGTTGTTGAGTAAGGTGCTGTTTTTCGGATGATGTTTATTAAGGTTATTTAAAATGGGAAGTGCGATTTGTTCTGCACCACACATGGTTAAAAAAGAGGCATAGTTGCTCAGGTTATTGGTATTAGCAGGATCTGCCTTGCAGGCTTCTCCCATAAGATAGAGGGCCAGCGTGGGTTTACCATCCATCCATAACCCTACGGCAGTGTTTGCAACAGATTTATTTGAACGTTTTACCTGCTGATAAATCTCTGCGCCTTTTGCTTTTGTTGCAGGCGATAGTTTTGACAGCACTGCCTGCTGTGTTTTAATTGTGTATGCACTCATTTCAGCATTGGAGAGGGTTACTGCCAATGCTGAGTTTATTCTGACAACATCTTTTCGTGGTACGATCCTGTTTTCATCTTCATAAGCTTGTTTTAATTGAGCATCGGTTACACCAGCGACATTCTTCTGCATGCTCTTCATGTCGGGCATTTTAATACCCATGCTGTCCATCGCTTTTTTATCTTCCGGGCTCATTTCATCCATCGCTTTCTGCATTTCCTTCATAGCATCGTCCATTTCTTTTTGAGTGGGAGCTTTTTCTTTTTCCTTTTGTTTCCCTTTGGGCTGGGCATAACTGCATGCGTAAATTAAAAGCGAACATATTGACAGTGTAATGAGCTTTTTCATGGTAATTATTTTTTAATAAGTTTTTCCACTTGTTTTTTCAGTTTATCAATTTGTTGTTGCTGCTCATTTATTCCTTCGGTCAGTAGCAGCACCAGGTTAGCATAATCCACTCCTTTATATCCATCTCTTTCATACCCAGATGCGGGAATAATTTTTTCATTGTTTTGTTTTACTGGTGACCATTGTGGAATTGAGTTTACTGAGGTATAATGTTCCATATTAGTTTGCCACCAAGCAATTTTGAATCACCTGAAGAAATGAAGTAGCCTCTCTGAAAGTAGGCTCTGATCAGGTGAAATCCAGGGTTGAGGTCAACCATATCCATTAGATTTAAAGTCGTTCCATCATAGCCGTTTGCCCAACCACTGGCTACTAATATCAATTTTATCGTGTTGGTGGAAGATTCCCAGATCTCAATCCGGATCTTTGCTGATACCGTTCCTGATTGTGCCGTAGAGTATAAATGACCGGAAATATTTGCCATAACCTTGCATGCTTCAGGTATAAAAACAGATTGATTATCCATGCCGGGTACGGGGACAGAAACAACTCCCGATCCTGTCAATTCAATAAAACTATATGCGTCACCGGACTGATTCAAGGTCATAAAATAAGGTTTTGTAACCCATTTTGGCGCTGCGGAGTTTCCGTTACTCTGTAATATCTGTCCTGCAGTTCCTGCATTTCCACTGATGCGGAGCCCGCCTGTAATATTCATCAGGTCAATATAATTTGCGGCACCGTTTACCTGGATCATGTTCTTATTATTGGCTCCAATATTTAATGAACCTACACCCCCAGCCTGAACTATTGAGGCAGCACCTGCACCTCCGCCGTCAAGGGCTATCCCAAATTTTATCCTGTAACTATTGTTACCGATCCTCATATCTCCTTCAGTATTGGAAAGATCCCAGTTGTTTAATCCTGCTATATCCAACCGATTTGCAGGGGTTGTATTCCCGACTCCAACGCGGCTATTCACTGCATCATATGTAAAACCCCAGCCCGCAGGTCCGCCATAAAAACCAAGGTTCTGATTATTCTGTGCACCCATGAAACCAAGAAGCGCGGTGTTATCAGCTTTGTAAAGCCATACACCCGCACCGCCCCCGACCAAATCGGCGCTTCCGTTCTTTAATATCAGCCTTCCGTTCAGACTCATACCATCATAACCCACGTTGTTTATAATCCGCATTCTTTCCGTAAAGCTTGCACTTGTACCATAACCGAATGCGATATTGGATATTGCCGCGTCCGTGTGCATCTGCAATAATGAATTTTGAATGCCAAAGCCAAAATGATTCCCGCCGTTACCATAAAGTGAGATCTTGTCTCCGATAGTGGAAGAAAAATTTAGCGGAAAGCCCGGCGCTGATGTACCAATACCGGTATTCCCATTTGTTAGTACAGTGAACGCATTTGACCTCGCAATATCCGCTGTTCCGTTTCCAATTTCAAAAAGACGATTGGTACTAGTGGTATCATTATATAAACCAATAACTAGGGAATTTGCCGATCTTGATTTATTATAAGATCCAAGTACGGCAGAATAATCTGCTCTCGCAATAGTTGCAAACCCCATTGAAGTGGAAGCAAAACCGGCTGCGAGAGTATTGCTGTTCATTGCAGTAGCCTCACTGCCTGTTGCCTGGTTATAGCTTCCAAATGCGGTGCTGGATGACCCGCTTGCAATTGTATAATAGCCCAGAGCTGTAGAGGATGTGCCGGTAGCAGTTGTATTACGGCCCATGGCTGTGGAGTAAAAATTGCTGGCCTTGGTACTATACCCCGATGCAAATGAAAAATGACCAATGCTGTCTTTGTTCCATTGGGTTCCATCTACATAACCAGAGCGAAACGCAGCCTTTCCCGGATACCACATCATTCTGGCACCTGCTCCTGATATGGCAGGATTGCCAGGCAAAGTCAATAAAGGGTCTCCGGCGCTAAAAACCACGTTACTATCGGGTACATGTAACCTGGCTAATGGGCTTGCTGTACCAATGCCTACATTTTGTGAATAGATTGCCGAGATAAAGAATAAAGCTATTATTAAGAATTGCAGTTTCATGATTTTTAGTTTACGATGCAAATATTCTTCTCTGCTATGAACAATTCTATCCCTGAAAAACAGGAGATTTTACAAATCACAAAAAATCATGGAAAAGGGGGAGCTGCTTTGAGGGCCCTGTTTGTTTAATTTGCAGAGTGACGATAAAGATTTACCTTGATTTAATGAGAAAGTACATCCTGATTTTTATTTTTTCTCTTTCAACCGCTGCTCTTTTTGCTCAATCTAAAACGCTGGAAGACCTTTTAAGGAATCTTGGGCACGCGAAAGAAGATACAAATAAAGTAAGCTTGCTCCTCGATATTGAAAGAGCCTATTTTAGCATAGACATTGACTCTGCATTGTATTATAACCAGGAATGCGAAAAACTAATTTTAAAAACAGATGCCCGGCAGTATAAGCACAGGTGCTTTCATGATTTTGTAAAAATTTATCACGCAAAACGTGACTATAAGAATGCGCTTGACTATTGCCTCCGATCGATCAAAGTCGCGGAACAAAATAAAGATAAGTTCCAGGAGGCTACTTCATACAGAGCGATTTTTAATATTTATCATAACCTTGGAATGAATGATTCTGCTGTAAAATATGCAGTTCATTCCATTTACTTAACTACAGAAATAGGCGATACTTCAAATATTGCCACCAATTATGGAAATCTATGCTGGTTGTATATGGACCTCAAGGAATATGATAAAGCGCTGGGTTACGGGCTTAAGGGAGTTGAAGCCGGGGAGCGATATGTTGATACCGTCGGGTTATTGATATCTATTAATAATCTTGCGTTGTGTTATTTCAGAATGAATGAAAATGAAAAGGCGATCGTGTTATTCAAGAAACAAATTGAAATTGCGAAACGGGTAAACAGGGTGCGGTCAATCAGGAATGCATTAATAAATCTTGGAGAGGCTTATTACCATACCGGTAATGCGGCAGAGCTTGAAAAAAGTACGGCATTGTTAAACGAATATAATAGCAAAGATGCCGGTCTTAGTGAACAATATAAATGTTTACAATGTATCAACAATGCATACAATTTCATCTTTCAGAAGAAATTCAAAGAGGCGGAAGAGCAATTGCTAGCAGGGATGAAAATTGCCGAAACGGATTCCTTAACTGATCAGCTTCTTACGATATACATAGCTTTATCAAAAGTTAAGTTTGCCCAACACGAATTTGCAAAAGGCAATTACTATGAGGAAAAATGGGAAGCTTTGGACCAAATTAATAAAGACAGGGAGCTATCAGAGTATGGAGCGGAGCTGGAAACAAAATATGAAACGGGAAAGAAATCGGCAAAAATCATGCTGCAGCAGGCTCAACTCAGGGAAAAATCAACGCTTAATTCTTTACTGATCGTAGCCGGTGTTTGCTTGCTGATTATTTCAATGTTGACTTACCGGACCTACCTGCAAAAAAATAAAATTCAGCGGCAGCGTATAAGTGAATTGGAGACAGAAAAAAAATTAACAGCTACAGAAGCAGTACTGAAAGGGGAAGAGCAGGAACGAACCCGCCTGGCAAAAGACCTGCATGATGGACTGGGTGGTATGTTGTCGGGCATCAAATACTCATTTCAAACTATGAAAGGGAACCTGGTTATGACGCCTGAGAACCACCAGGCTTTTGAACGCAGCATGGATATGCTGGACAGTTCTATCAAAGAAATGCGTCGTGTGGCACATAACATGATGCCCGAAGCATTGGTAAAGTTCGGATTAGACACAGCTTTGAAAGATTTTTGCAATGACATTAATCAATCCGGAGCTTTGCACGTAAGTTACCAATCTATCGGGATAGACAAAATAGTTCTTGAACAAACAACAGCCATTACGATTTACCGGATCGTGCAGGAACTTATCAATAATACAATGAAGCATGCAGCGGCCAAAACAGCCATTGTGCAGGTAAGTAAAACAAATGAGGAAATTGCAATAACAGTTGAAGATGACGGGAGAGGATTTGATCCGCTGATTTTGAAAGGTGGTAAAGGAATAGGCTGGAGTAATATCCTGGGACGGGTAGAATATTTGAAAGGTAAACTGGATATAAAGTCCGAGCCCGGTAAAGGGACTTCTGTTCACATTGAAATCAAATCTTAATGGTGGCAAGCGTTTTTATAGTGGATGATCATTATATGGTGATAGAAGGCATTCGCTCAATATTGCAGCATGAAAAAAGTATTGAATGGGCTGGTCATGCTTCCAATGCAGCATCCTGTCTTGCTTTCCTGAAACAACAGCAGCCGGATGTAATATTAATGGATATTAATTTGCCTGATAAAAGCGGTATTGATCTTTGTAAAGAGGTAAAAGAAATGTACCCTTCTGTATTTATTATTGGTCTTAGTACTTTCAACCAGCAGAGTTTTATTCAGAAAATGATGGAAAACGGCGCTTCAGGGTATGTATTGAAAAATGCGACACAGGAAGAACTGACAGAAGCTGTCACAGAGGTGATGAAAGGAAAAACATACCTGAGTCTTGAGGCGTCGCAGGCATTGCGAAAGAATATTTCTGCCGAAATGCCGGTACTTACGCGAAGGGAAAAAGAAGTGCTCGAACTTATAGTAGATGGAATGACCAATAACGAAATTGCACAGAAACTTTTTATCAGTGTAACAACCGTTGATACACACAGAAAAAACTTACTGGCAAAGTTAAGTGCAAAAAATACGGCGTCATTGGTCCGGATAGCCACGCAGATGCATTTGGTATGATGATTCAGAAATCTTCATACATCAAATACTTTTTACGTATTTTTTTAAATTCATTCAGAGCAGGTTCCCAGCTCTTCCTTATTTCTTCCTCCGTTTTTCCTTCCTTTATTTGTTGCATCAACACATCATTGCCGGCGAGACGATTGAACGCGGCCGGTCTTGCAAAGAAGCTGTCTTTAGCAGGAAAAATTCTATACGCATCGATCAGCCATTGCAGCTGTATCTTATTCTCTACCTTCTTTATTACTTCATCGGGAGTACCGCCAAAGTTCCATCCGTAACAGACTTTGCCGGAATGTTTCGGGCTGGTAGCACCGGCATTCGGAACAGGTGTAAATGAAAACATTGTTTTGGGCAACGATGGATGGCCAATATATTCAAACGGTTTTTCTGTGCCGCGGCCTTCACTCAACGCTGTTCCTTCAAACAAACAGGTGGTGGGATAGAGGTAGATGGCTTGTATTTCAGGTAAATTCGGTGAAGGTCTTTCAGGTAAAACATATTTGCTTTTATGTGTATAGTTCTGGCATTTGATAACGAGGAAATGAAATGGCGTATCAGGAGTGGGATTTGTGGTAATATTATAGGCATTGACAGCGTTTGCTTTTTCGGATAGCCATTTTTCCCCGGCGAGCATCATTCCATATTCCCCGATAGTCATTCCATAATTTATAGGGATTGGCTGCATGCCCACAAAACTTTTAAACTTTTTATCCAATACCGGACCGTCCACATAAAATCCGTTGGGATTGGGTCTGTCCAATACTAACAACGGCTTATGATTCTCCAATGCAGTCTCCATGAACCCCTGCAGCGAAGAAATGTAAGTGTAAAAACGTGTGCCTACATCCTGGATATCAAAAATGAGGACATCCACATCTTTTATATCTTCAGCCGTCGGTATTGTCTTTGAGCCATACAATGAAATCACGGGCACACCAGTTTTTTCATCAACATAGTTCCCGATTTTTTCACCAGCGCTGGCAGTACCCCGAAACCCGTGCTCGGGTCCGAATATTACTTTGATATTTACACCAAGCTTTCTTAAAGTGTCAACCAAATGCGTATTGCCGACCATGGATGTATGGTTTGCAAAAAGACCCACCCGTTTATCTTTTATAAATGGCAAATACACCTGTACCCTTTCGGCACCCGGAATGATCCGTGTTTGAGATTCAGTCGTTTTTTGGGATGAACTATTGCTGAATTGAATAATTCCAAAAATTACCAGTAGAGATCTTGCAACAATTATTTTTATCATGAGTTCAAATTTCATAAATTATTTCTTATTTAAACATTAAAATTCCCTCTAATCATTTTTCAATTATCTTCGAGGCAAGGTTGCATCCACCGTGCAGCAATTTCATAATTCAAATTAAAATCGATGCAACAGGTAAAGAAAGGGGACCAGGTTAAAGTGCATTATCATGGTCGATTGAACAGTGGAGAGACTTTCGATAAATCTGAGGGGAGGGAGCCTCTCGAGTTCGAAGTTGGCAGCGGAATGGTGATAAAAGGATTTGATGATGGGGTGACAGGAATGGCAGTAGGAGACAAAAAAACCGTTACTATTCCATTTGATGAGGCATACGGGCCAAGAAATCCGGATATGATCATTGAAATGCCAAAGGACCGTTTTCCAAAAGATTTGGAATTGGAAGTAGGAATGCCATTGGCGATGAGCGATGGACAAGGACAACAATTCCAGGTAATCATAACAGAAATAAAGGATGATGCAGTGCTGTTAGACGCAAATCATCCGCTTGCCGGTCATGATCTGACCTTTGATCTTGAACTGGTAGAAATTGTTAATAAGCCGCTAATCATTATGCCATGATGTAAAAGGCAAAAAGCAAAAGGCAAAAGCGGACTTCGAATGCTCAGTTTAAATTCCAACAGGAAATATCCAATAAAATAGACGCACAGCAATAGAATGGTGACACTAAAAGGTTAATAGCCGTTTAGATATCATCTGCCATGACCATTACTTATTGACAGTTGTTCTATTTTCTATTCAACCACCATCCCAGCCATATTCCGCAAAGTGACCAGGAAACTACGTTGTCAATGAGGTCTCCCATGATCATGTGCCAGGGCAGATCGAACCATACATGACCCATGTATTGACCTGCGATGAAGAACGCGAGGCCCCAGGCCACCGATCCCGAAAAAACCCTTCGTGGGATCGGGACAGCACCACCTCTCGTAAACAGATATATTAGTGAAACAACAAGAAAAAGGTCAACAAGTAATGCGCGTGTCGTACGCATGGCGATATCCATATGATATTCCTTATGATAAATAATGGAAGCCCAGGGTTTGCCCTCCATTTCTTTTGCCTTTTCCTCCATTTCTTTTTTTGTCGCCGCCGACGGCATGGAGTATAATCCTTCTTCCGTGATCTTAGAATTGAGAAGATCCATTATTTCATCCTGGGCAGGCGTGTATTTCATCTGTTTGTCATGAATCCCTATTGCCATCCATGATAAGCCCTGCCAGGCAAAAACAATAATAGCTCCTACAAGGGAGCCAATGACCCAATGTTTTCTTTTCATGATTGTTGGTTTTGGTTTAATCTAAAAGGTAGAGACATTTTAGCTTTTTTACAAGTCTTTTAAATACAGCTCTGTGCATTAAATCGTATATTCGACGCCCCAAATGTGAACTATGTTTGAAAATTACCAATTTACTGCAGCGGAGAGATTTTTGAGATATGTGCAGGTGGACACACAAAGTGATCCTTTATCTTCTGCGCAACCGACCACATCAAAGCAAAAGGATCTGGGCAAAATGTTGGTGACCGAATTAAAAAAGACCGGTATTGCCGATGCGCACATGGACGAGTTCGGATATGTCTATGGAACCATTCCATCCAATTCTTCTAAGACGGTGCCTGTGATCTGTTTTTGTGCCCATATAGACACAGCACCGGATTGCAGCGGAACAGGGGTTAAGCCTATTGTTCATAAGAATTACCAGGGACAGGATATTGTGTTACCTGACGATAGTGCACAAGTATTGAGATTAAACGAATACCCCAACCTGCAAAAACAAATCGGGAATGATATAATTACTGCGTCCGGTACAACCTTATTAGGTGCGGATGATAAAGCCGGTGTGGCGGAGATCATGGACCTGGCCAATTTCTTAATGACGAATAAACAGGTGAAACACGGCACCATAAAAATTTTGTTCACTCCCGATGAAGAG
The DNA here is from genome assembly GCA_025450235.1 of Chitinophagaceae bacterium. GTDB lineage: Bacteria > Bacteroidota > Bacteroidia > Chitinophagales > Chitinophagaceae > VBAT01. Next base: position 21,153 of record JANWHX010000116.1, read on the forward strand.
GTCGGTCGCGGCACGGCAAAAGTTGATTTGAAGAAACTCGGTGCTGATTTCGGTTATACATTGGATGGCGGGGAGGCCGGGTCTTTGGAAGATGAAACATTCAGCGCCGATGGTGTGCAAGTAATTATCCATGGCGTGATCTCTCATCCGGGGTATGCAAAGGGTAAGATGGTAAATGCCATGAAGATCGCGGGACATATTTTAGATGCCCTGCCAAAAGATCGGTTGTCTCCTGAATCGACTGAAGGCAAGAGAGGATTCATTCACCCGGTACGCATAGACGGCGTAGCTGAAAAATGTACGATTGATTTTATTATTCGCGATTTTGACACCGCGGGACTGAAAAAGAAAGAAGATTTTTTGCAAACCATGGTGGCTGAGACAGTCCGCACATATCCAAAGGCTTCGTATGAGTTTCATGTCGCCGAACAATACCGTAACATGAAAGAAATTTTGGATCTGCACCCGCAGGTCGTGGAAAATGCAAAGGAAGCAATTGAAAGAGTGGGGCTTGAGGTGAAGACAGAAAGTATCCGTGGGGGTACCGATGGGAGCCGGTTGTCATTTATGGGCTTGCCCTGCCCGAATTTGTTTGCCGGTGAACAGGCAATTCATTCCAAACTGGAATACATAAGCGTACAGGATATGAATAAAGCCGTCGAGACAATGGTATATTTGGTGCAGATATGGGAAGAAAAAGGCAAGGGTTAAGGGCAGAACTGACCGAATTGGCGTTTTCAGGAAATTCGAATTAAATGTCTTGATACTTGTATAAACAATACGATCAGGCGCATTTCGTTTCATTGATAATGAAATATTTATTAATTTTTTCATTATTGCTGCCTTCTTCGCTTTTATTCTCACAAAATCTATTGGTAAATGGCGGTTTTGAAGAAGAGAATATCTGTACCGAATACGGAGTTAATTGTTCTCCCGAAGGCTGGATCAGCAGTGGTGATGCATTTAATATTTATTTCAAAGATCCGGGAAGGGCGTTTAAAGGTTCTCATTGCGTAGCGATAGAGGCGGGGTTTTCTTATAAATCTTTTCAACGAACCTTTCTCCGCACCCGCCTCATTTGCGGTCTCCGGAAAGGTCATCAATACAGGCTTGAATTTTATATAAAATCAAGACATGACGTTCTCGATAGCGTCGGCGTGCTATTTACCTCTTTTGATTTTTTATTCGGGCAAATAAAATTACAGAACCTGCGTCCCAGGTTCTTTATCAATCCTGTCGCAGGATCATTTGCACAAGACAGCAGCTGGCAAAGGGTCGCCATGAATTTTACAGCCACGGGCGACGAGTCATTCCTGTCAATCGCGAATTTCTCCCGGCGTGATATCAATGGATCAACAAATATTCTCATGGAAAAACACTTCCTGTTTTTTATTGACGAAATATCATTGATCCCTTTAAGCCGGAAAGAAAGTCTTTGTGAAGGATGGCAAAGGAACCGGCAGAATATATATGAGCAGGATGAGCGACATGAATTTTTGCGGAAGTCGATCAGGCAAAACATAAGCGACCCGCCAACGGTCCTGGTGCGCCCTTTCACAACACTTTTGGTTACAGATACCCTGGTTGTTCCTGATGTGCTTTTTGCGACAGCAAAGTCAGAATTAAGAAAGGAGGGCTACATCATGCTGGACAGTGTTTGCGAAAAGTTAAGATCAAGGAAAATCGACTCAATCGTGGTGGAAGGTCATACAGATAATACCGGCACTATTCAATTCAATGAGCAGCTTGCATGGGACCGGGCATGGTCGGTCGAAAGTGGATTCAAAGAGCGGCTGAGACTGAAGATGTATTCAATTATTACAAGAGGGTGGGCCGACAAAAAACCTGCTGCCGATAATAATACAGCAGCGGGGCGCCAACTAAACCGACGAGTGGAGATTTATATTTATACGAAGGAATAAACATTATCTTCGGCAAGTGTCTGACCGTCCCGGTCTGACACGTAGCCCTGGGACCGGAAAGATACGTAGCCAATCTTATCAGACGGGGACCGTCAGATAAAATCAATCGATATAATCTAATAATCAAAACAACTCTTTATGGATTTTCAGCAACTTTTTGCTAATTACTGGTGGGTACTTGTAGCATTGATCATTTTCTTTGGATCTTTTTTTACAATCAACCAGGGATATATTGGTGTTATTACCATGTTTGGTAAATACCGGCGTATCGTCAGCCCGGGACTGAGTATGAAGATACCAATACTGGAAACCGTCGCTAAAAAGGTTTCTATTCAAAACCGTTCGGTTGAACTGGAGTTCCAGGCGGTAACGCAGGACCAGGCAAATGTGTATTTCAAAAGCATGTTGCTTTATTCTGTGCAAAACGCAAACGAAGAAACTATCAAAAAGGTGGCCTTCAAATTTATCGCAGACAGGGACCTTATGCAAGCCCTTATAAGAACGATAGAAGGGAATATCCGATCATTTGTGGCAACAAAGAAGCAGGCAGAGGTATTGGGTCTTCGTCGTGAAATAGTGGAATACGTGAAGGTGGAGGTGGATCACAGCCTTGAAGAATGGGGATATCATTTGCAGGATCTGCAGATCAACGACATCACGTTTGACAAAGTGATATTGGATTCAATGAGCAAAGTAGTTGCCAGTAACAATCTTAAAGCAGCGGCAGAAAATGAAGGGCAGGCATTACTGATCACAAAAACAAAATCTGCTGAAGCGGATGGTAATGCAACCAAGATTGCCGCTGAGGCCGAAAAAGAAGCGGCCCGTCTTCGCGGACAAGGTGTCGCCCTGTTCCGCCAGGAGGTGGCAAAAGGTATGTCAGAAGCCGCCGAGCAAATGAAACAGGCTAACCTTGATACGAATGTTATTCTATTTAGTATGTGGACGGAAGCAGTCAAGAATTTTGCTGAATATGGTAAGGGTAATGTGATCTTCCTCGATGGCAGTCCTGACGGAATGGAAGGGACGATGAAACAAATACAGGCGTTAATGATAAAACAGGCCGGAACAAGTGACACGAAACGTTAAATAAGACCGGAAGTCGGAAAGACGGAAAGTCGGGAAGCCCGAAAGATATCTTCGTATTAATTGAAGTGTCTTTCGGGCTTTCGGTCTTTTTAACTTCTCCGACTTTTGCTGTTAAAGAACTCCAAAACTTGCCTCCTCTATACAACGTGGGCATCATTTTTTCGTTCATTCATCTGAATAATCAATCAATTGAAACATAATAGTAAATAATCAATAAATGGAGCCTGCCTCTTTCCATTTTGGATACGGGTGGGGTGCACCGCGTTATTCAGTACTGTTGAAAAGAATCAAAAAACTTATCCCTCATCAAATCTTACATTTGCGCACTTAAAGAACAATAATCTATGAATGATACACTTACTCATGTGGTAAGGCACATGGCCGGAGATGCTAACGCCGATGGCTCCCTTAGTTTTTTTGAATTGCTCACGATGGGCGGCTGGATCATGATTCCGCTTGGGATCATGTTGTTGCTGGCCGTTTATGTTTTTGCGGAACGTTCGATCGCTATCCGGAATGCATCGAGGATCGACAATAATTTTATGAATATTATCCGCGATCATATTGTTAGCGGAAATGTGAGTGCGGCCAGGAGTTTTGCAAAGAATACAAACAACCCGGTAGCAAGGATCATTGACAAGGGAATTCAACGGATCGGAAAGCCGATTGACAGTATTGAAAAAAGCATGGATAACGTAGGTACGCTGGAGATGTATAAACTGGAAAAGCATCTTGCCATCCTTTCGGTGGTGTCGAAAGCTGCCCCGATCTTTGGTTTCGTGGGTACGCTGGTGGGCCTGATGCAATTGTTTTCCAATATCACCAACTCCAATGATTTCGAAGTAGGCACTATCGCGGGCGGTATTTATACAAAGCTGATCACATCTATTACCGGCCTGGTTATTGGTCTGGGAGCTTACCTGGCCTATAGTTATCTCAACACACAGATTGACAAAACTGCCAACAAGATGGAAGCGGCTTCAGCCGATTTCCTTGATGTATTGCAGGAACCTACCCGATAAATCACGTTAATGAAGTTCAGAAAAAAACATAAAGGCGAATCTTCTGAGGTATTTACCGACTCACTGAATGATATTTTATTCATCCTGCTGATGTTCTTTTTGATCGTAGCTACGCTGGCAAATCCCAATGTAGTAAAAGTGGGCATACCGCGTGGATCAAAAGATACAAAGGCAAAACAAAATATCATGGTGTCAATCGATAAGGACCAGAATTATTATATCGGTGCGGCAAAAGTGGATCACGCGATGATCGATACCTTGCTTCTGCGTGAAATAGATAAATACAGGAAGACGCCCCTGGATACTCCCACTGTCGTCATCAATGCTGATACTGCATCGTATTATGGCGAAGTGTTCCGTATCATGCGGTTATCCAAGAAATCGGGGGCGAAAGTGGTAGCTACGGTGAAATAGTTTTTAGTCAATCGTCAATAGTCGATGGTAGTTAGTTAATAGTCACCAGGCTTTCATCATTCTATCTTTTCCCTGCATATCATTTTTCAATTCTGTGTTGTATCCAAAAGATCTGAATAATGCAGTAACTTCTTCGCCAATACTTTCATGAATCTCTGCATAAATTATGCCCCCGGGCTTAAGATGATCTTTTCCAAA
>JANWHX010000117.1 GCA_025450235.1 Chitinophagaceae bacterium
GGTCATGTAAGGATTTTGCCATATCAGGTAGCAAGTTGGGAGCCGGGAATCAGGAGTGGGGAGTATGGAAATACCTGATTTAATTTGATCGATCAGTTCTTTAGCGGCATGACTCTTACCTGTAAGCATCCCTACCTGGTCAATCATTGCGTAGGCGTCATCCAGGTTATTCACATTGCTTGTCCATACAGGATAGTGATCAGCTAATTCTTCAACCTGCTCTTTTACGTTTTCTTCTTTATTGGCAATTATAAGATCGGGTTTTAATTTATGAATGTCGTCAATTCTTAATTTTTTGGTGCCGCCGATCTTTGTCTTATTCCGAAACCATGAGTCAGGATGAACACAGAATTTGGTAGTGCCCACGACCTCTTTGTCTAAACCGAGAGTGTACAAGAGCTCTGTCTGGGAAGGCACCAATGAAATGACACGATGAGGTGTTTTATCCAGGATGATCTGTCTGCCGGTTTGGTCAGTAAAAGCGGGCATGCAAGAATTTGCTCCGAAGGAGTCCTTTGGACCGCAAGTTACAATGGTAAAAAAATGTGTGTGAAAGGACTTAAAGGAAGGTTGGTAGCTGAATCATCACCGCGCCTCCTGCTAAATTTGAATTTAGCAGGAGGGTTCCGGATGTTTAATCTTTTCATGGATTTGGACACGGTGACTAATGAGGCTTTCAAGGATCTGGATGATTTTTCAACGGGATCTGGACTTCGAATTCTCTTTTGGACGGTTAGGTTTTTAAGGACCCGCTTTCAGTAGGACGGACATGATTCGTCTTTTCTAAGGAACTGGTTTTGGTTTTTCTAAGGGTTGGTTTCGGTTTTCTAAGGTTCGGATTTAAAACGGTTTTTCAAAAAAAAAGGAAGTTGATTGATATTGGATTTCGTTTTGGTTTTTCTAAGGATCTTGGTCGGTTTTAGTTTAGGACGGTTTTTTCGGTGATATTGGATTTTAAACTTTTAACTATCAATCAACTTCGGAGACAAATATAATTGGCGGTTTATTAAGATTAAAGAGCAAATTACCTCAACATTTCTACGACATTTTCTACTGCCGCCGTCGTAAAGTATCGGGTTTGATGTTGCGCCATTAACGCCTTAAAAAAGTATTTTTACTAAATCCCGTTTACGCAAACGGTGGATTTCTTGATATCAATCAAGCGGCAATTTATTGTGATCAGTTTCCGAGTGCCTGCAGCACATCATACTTGGTGATGATATGATAATTGCCGCCCTCGTCTTTTGACAAGACGGCGCCATTTCCCTTATTGATTAGCGGACTTAACTTCTCCACGGGAGTATCGAACGCGACTACGGGAAGCGGGGGTTCAATCACATCTGCTATTTTGGAGTTCTTTATTTCAGGATTATCGAAAATTTTTTGGAATAAGCCACCTTCACTAATGGCACCGACCGGACCATTGCCATTCATTACCGGGATTTGTTCAATATCATACTTCTTCATTAATGCAACAGCTTCAGCAACGGTTTTTTCGGGCTCAATGGTTATTAATCTTTGTGTTCCCCTCGCGCTAATAACATCTTTAAAGGTCTTTACGTCCAGGAAGCCCCTTTCGATCATCCATTGATCATTATATATTTTTGCCACGTAACGGCTTCCGTGATCATGAAATATGCAAACCACAAGATCATCTTTTTTCAAACGGCCTTTCAATTGCATTAGTCCCTGTATGCAGCTACCCGCACTATAGCCACAAAACAATCCCTCTTCTTTTGCCAGCTTTCTTGCCATCACCGCTCCATCTTTATCGGTCACCTGTTCGAAATGATCGATCACACTCATATCATAATTAAGTGGCACAAAATCTTCCCCAAAACCTTCCGAAATATATGGATGCACTTGTTTCATATCTACTTCGCCGGTTCGGAAGTATTTTGTCAGCAAAGATCCATAGACGTCTATTGCCCAAACTTGTATGTTGGGGTTCTTTTCTTTCAAAAACATTCCTACACCGGTAATTGTCCCTCCGGTGCCGGCCGTGCAGACAAAATGGGTGAGCTTTCCATCTGTTTGCTTCCATATCTCGGGTCCAGTCGTTTCATAATGCGCAAGTCGGTTAGCGAGGTTATCATACTGGTTCATATGATACGAGTTCGGAATCTCCGTCGCCAATCTTTTTGCCACGCTATAATAACTTCTTGGATCTTCAGGCAAAACGTTTGTAGGACAGACTATCACTTCAGCTCCTACCGCTTTAAGGATATCAGCTTTTTCCTTTGATTGCTTATCGGTAGTTACAAATATGCATTTATACCCTTTCACCACGGCCGTTAATGCAAGACCCATTCCCGTATTTCCGCTTGTACCTTCAATGATAGTTCCACCGGGTTTTAATTTCCCTTCCTTTTCAGCTACTTCAACCATCTTTAATGCCATCCGGTCTTTAACCGAGTTTCCCGGGTTGAAATAGTCCACTTTTGCCAATACAGTGCAAGGAAAATCTTTCGTGATTTTGTTGAGACGAATAAGAGGGGTATTGCCGATCGTTTCAAGGATGTTGTTCTTGATATCCATAGCCAACTTTATGGGTGTAAAGGTAAGTTTTTTTAACCCCCAATAAAAAAGCCCCTCTGCGAACAGAAGGACTTTACCGGACTTAATGATATAAAATCATCAAGCTTCTTTACCTCAACCCGTACCCTTCTCCACTTGTGGAGGTGGGCAGGGATGAGGCTAAGCTTCTTCTCTGAATTTCTTCCTTTTATTTGCCAGGTAGCGATCCAGCAAAAACAAACCAAGAACCACATTGATCATCATGAAAACATTCATGTATGTATTGTTAAAAAACTTGCTGTAGTCTATTTTATTAACGTAATTCGAAATGGTCATATCGCCCTCGGCACTCCAATTTACCTGTCCAAATCCATAAACCAGGAAGCCAAGGATCATTGTAATAAAGAATATACCCAATCCCCAGATGATTCTTTTATTGATATACGTCCTGGTAGCCGGCGCAATATGCAGCCTGGAGATCTCTTCCATTACGTTCTTCGTAAAACGCATAGACGGAGCTTCCAATTCAGATGATCGGAGCAATTCATTTACTTCAAGCAATTCGTGGTACTTTACTTTCCACTCAGCATTGCTTTGAAGCAATTGCTCAATCGCAGTCCTTTCTCCCGCTGCACCGGTTCCGTCGATGTAATTCCACAGACGTTCCTCTATTTCGGTGTAATCTGGTTCCATAACCAATTTTTAATTATAAATATCTTTTACTTCTTCGCTAAAATGCTGCTGCATTTTCTCTTTCAATCTTGTTCTTGCCCTATGTAAACGCACTTTCGCAGTATTTGTTTCAAGTCCTAGTATCTGAGCAATCTCTTCTAATGTCTGCTCACTTTTATAAAACAAAGTTATGATCTCCGCATCGTCCGGCCCAAGCAGGCCTATAGCGCTATTGACCATTGCCACTCTTGATTTTTGTTCCACCAGGTTTGCCCTTAGGCCTGAATCCTGGCTGTCTGCCACTTCAAATACTCCCTCATTGTCCAATGAATGGGTCTGCAACCTTTTCTTTCTCAAAAAAGTAATGCAGGTATTGTTCACAATCGTATAAAGCCAGGTGCTGAATTTTGAGGTCCCCTTAAAATCAGCGAGGGCCCTGTAAGCCTTGATAAATATGTCCTGGGAAACCTCTTCAGCGTCCTCCCGGTTCTTCGTAAATCGCAAAGCCAACGTGAAAACATAGGTCTGATAGCGGTTAACTAACCCCGCATAAGCCTGCTGGTCACCACTTAGCACTTTGCTAATGATCTCGCTATCATTTAGTCCGGTCGACATTCTACCTGTATAAGACAACCCGTTTTGCCGGCAGGTTACATACAAAATACGTTTATTTTGCCCTCCTAATAATATACATAAGAGGGAAAAAATGGCTTACAAAGAATTTTGGCCCCGCCTGTAACCACATTTCCCCGGGGGTAGTCTTAGATCCTGTAAGCAGTTTTTTGAAAAAAGTTCACTGTGGCAGTAACCTGGGTTTAAAAGCTGTTGTCATAGAAGAACAAGCACAAACAAAATATTTAAACTAATAAAAAATTAAATTATGCACGGCGCAGAAATTTTGATACCCCTTACCATGTTTGCAGGCGGATTTGCCATGATATTCGGTATCGTCTACCTAAGAACCCGCCAGAATATGGCGATGATTGAAAAAGGAATGAATCCAAAAGAGTTTGCCAATCGTCCGGCACCATATAAGAACCTCAAGTGGGCATTATTGCTCATCGGAGCGGGAGCCGGCTTATTCCTGGCATATATGCTCGATACCTACGTTATAAAACATACTTATTTCACCGAGACCTTCGGCCAGAATACCTACCGTCATCGTAATGACGAAGGAACGCCTGCGATCTACTTTGCCCTAATCGCGATCGGCGGTGGTCTTGGATTGTTAGGTTCTTATAAAATGGAAAAGAAATGGTGGGATGATAATAAAATCAACAACCAATCATAAAAATCAGTTCTTATAGTTCCGCCCTGTAGGTGGTATCCTAAGCACTCGTGAGTTGGCGGGTGCTTTTTTTTTGCTTCGCTTCGCTCGCAATGACGCCTGCTTCGTTTCTCTATGTGCTTCCTTCCATTGAGTTCTATTTGGCTATTGATTCCATCATTTAGTTCGTACAGACATCTTATTTATATCTATCCTGCGCCCATGGCAAATTCAAAAAATAGGCTATCGGACCGGCTTTATTTCTTGAACTCTTCCAAAGCTCTTACTACCACAGGATCGTCGTGATTGAGTACCTGGAAAAAACCATAATTTCTCCATTGGAACCTTGCCAGGTACGCCTTTAGTCTTTCCTGTAGCGATGTTATTTGTTTTGGCGCAAGGGAAGTAAGGTCAACAGAGTCTTTAAGGGCGTAGGCCGTTAACCGGCTCCATATATCTGCCTGGACAAAACGCTTCTCATAGTCGTCAGGAGATTTAAAAGACTCCATCTCTGATTTATGCTCCAAATAGTAACGATATACGAAATTATTGAACCGGCCATCGAACAACAGATTCCTGACACCGGCAGGATAACCAGAGGTGTCTATCGGAACAAAAATATCCGGCATGATGCCGCCGCCTCCATAAACAAATTTGTCGCAATTTGTTTTAAAGACTTTCCCCTTGTCCACCTTATTAGAATCAGCGTATAAAGCCTCCCCGTTAGAAAACCGTTGCCATATCTCATCCATGTATTCTTTTTTACCATGGACATAAGGGCGCTGAATACTTCGACCAAGAGGGGTATAATACCGGGCAACAACCAGGCGAATGGCTGAGCCATCACCTAAATCATACTGCTGCTGTACGAGGCCCTTTCCAAAAGTTCGGCGGCCTATGATCGTAGCACGGCACCAATCCTGCAATGCGCCGGTCAATACTTCACTGGCGCTTGCCGACAACTCGTCAACCAACACTATTAGTTTACCTTCTTCAAATAACCCGGGTCGTTTGCAACGGTATTCTATCTTTGGCTTATTAGCACCTTCTGTGTAAACAACCAATTTGTCGCTATCCAAAAATTCATCGGCCATATCAATAGCTTCATCCATAAATCCGCCACCGTTGCCCCGAAGATCATAGATCAACTGCTGCATGCCCAGTTTTTGAAGATTCTCAACGGCCCGCATGAATTCCTCGTAGCTGGTGTTCGTAAACCTGTTCAGCTTTATATAACCCGTTACTTTATCAATCATATAAGCGGCGTCCACTGATGGCACAGGAACAGTTCCCCGGGTTACTATGAATGTCTTCAAGTGGCCGTCTCTTAATAATTGTAATTCGACCTTCGAACCTCTCTCACCACGTATATATTTCTTGATCGTATCAGTAGAGATATTTTTAGAGACAAGCGAGTAGTCATTCACTTTTATGATCTTGTCGCCTATTTGCAACCCTGCGTTATCACTTGGCCCACCGGGTATAACATATACTACGTTCACTGTATCGGCAAACACATTAAACTCAACACCGATACCTTCAAAGTTCCCCGCTAATTCTTCATTTGCTTCCTTTAATTCTACGGGGGGAAAATAAACGGAGTGCGGGTCCAAATGGCCCATCATTTCCTGTATGGCATCGCCTTGCAGTGAATCAACACTCACGTTGTCCACATAATTCCTGCGGATTATCTCTAGCGCTTTTTGTAAGGAGGTCGACTTATCCCGTTTAAAGAAATCAGTGCCCCCACCCAGCGCATAACCGAGGTACATCCCGACGACCAACACAATTGAAAATATCAGCGGCAACCAAACCTGCAATTTTTTATTTCCCGTCATTTATTTTAATGTAATTTGACGCAAAATAGAGAAAAGTTTCTGGTTGCTGATTTTCCGTCAGTGGTTTGCTTTATTAATTAACATGGTTAATACATTGCCCGATTTTATGCGAAGACCATGACAGCCAGCCGCCATAAACAAGTATCCAGCAACATGCCCCTCACTAAACTAATTGCAGAAAGCGGAGCTACCAAAGCAGAGTGGTGCCTGGTTGGCAATGGGAAAAAGAAATCAGTGATAACGCAGGGAATCAGCCCGTTTTTTTTCAATGAAGAAAAGATCGTCGATTTAATACAGAAGGATCTATTACCTCAATTCAGGAAATCTCCCGCAATAGACGAGATTCATTATTATGGAACAGGTATGCTCAACCCGGATAATGTGAAAATGATAAAAACCTCATTGAAGAATGTATTCCCCAAAGCCAGCATTGAAATAAGCGACGACATGCTTGCCGCTGCAAGAGCATTGCATGGGACAAAGAAAGGTCTTGCCTGCAACCTGGGAACCGGGTCCTTCTGCTGTTATTATGATGGTAAAAAGATTGTGAAGCAGTCGCCCGGTATAGGGTACATCCTGGGTGATGAAGGAAGTGGCGCTTACCTGGGAAAAAAAGCCATTCAATATTATTTATACAATACATTTGATGACGAGCTGAGATATAAATTTGACAATAAGTACCACACCAGCCGGGTTGAAGTGATTGAAAATGTATATCGCAAGCCGTTGGCGAACCGGTATCTTGCATCTTTTGCTTTATTCTTATCAGAGAACCGAGGGCATTATATGATCGAGAATATCATTGAAGATGGATTGAATGATTTTTTCTTTCAACATGTGTGCAAATACCGGGAAGCATGGAAATTACCGGTCAGTTTTGTCGGAAGCGTTGCATTTGGATTTAAGGATGTGTTGAAGGACCTTTGCGGCTCTTATGAATTTGAACTGGGGAAGATTTTAAAGAGTCCCATGGCCGGACTGGTAGACTTTCATAGCTAAGCATTACTATATTTGAGGATACAGAACCAATTCTATGGCATTTAAAAAAATTACGGAGCAACCCAGCAATTACAGGCACCTGGAAAAGATGCCAATTGCTGAACTGCTGACCAACATCAATAAAGAAGACCAGGTAGTTCCGGCTGCTGTGGCAAAAGCGATCCCGCAGATTGAAAAATTAGTGGAAGTGATCAGCGATAAGATGCTGATGGGGGGCAGATTATTTTATATTGGTGCAGGTACGAGTGGCCGTCTGGGAATAGTAGATGCCAGTGAATGCCCCCCGACGTATGGAGTGCCAAAAGGCCTGGTGATTGGTATTATTGCGGGGGGTGAAAAGGCGATTACTTCTGCTGTTGAATTTGCTGAAGATGATAAGGACCAGGGATGGAAAGACCTTGAAAGCTGGAATGTTTCTGATAAAGACGTTGTCATCGGCATTGCCGCCAGCGGGACTACTCCTTATGTGATCGGTGCTCTTGAAGAATGCCAGAAAAAAGGAATTGTTACCGGCAGCATATCCTGCAACCCGGATTCACCCGTCAGCGCCGCTGCGGATTTTCCAATTGAAGTAGTGGTGGGGCCGGAATTTGTAACTGGCAGCACCCGGATGAAAAGCGGGACGGCGCAGAAATTAGTGTTGAATATGATCTCCACTTCCTGCATGATCCAGCTGGGACGAGTGGAGGACAATAAAATGGTAAACATGCAACTTACGAACGATAAATTAGTTGACCGTGGCGTGAAAATGCTGATGGAACGATCGCCTATAAAAGACTATGAAGAAGCAAAAAAGCTTTTGCTAAAGTATGGGAGCGTAAAAAAGGCATCCGAATCAATGGTCCAATAGTTTTTTTACAGATTTCTTCCCTATATTGTGACTTCAACTCTGCAGTGATAAATACTAACAACCATACCGTTTCTTCTTTGATAGCGATGTATGCGGCAGCAACTGCAGCCGTCACTACAACTATTACAACGATCCGCTAAGCGGATTGTACTACACTATATTATACCCCGGGCTTCGGCTGATCAAACGAAAATCATATTTATTATTTAGCTTAATTAATTTTAATCATTAAATCGGGATACATGCAGGTCTTAAAATTTGGGGGCACATCGGTTGCCAATGCGGAGAATATCAGTAAGGTGACGGAGATCGTAAGAAAATCAATTCAAAAAGACAAAACAGTTGTTGTCGTTTCAGCCCTGGGCGGAATTACGGACATGTTGCTTAAAGCCGCCGCGCTGGCAGCGGATGGGGAGGAGAGTTATAAGGAAGAACTATCCCAGATTGAACAAAGACATTTGGATACTGTGAAACAATTGATCCCTGTATCACAACAAAGCCCAATGTTAAGCCTGGTGAAGGCAGCATGCAATGAAATTGAAGATATATGCAATGGAATTTTTCTGCTCGGGGAGTTAACGGCAAGATCCAAAGACCGCATCGGGAGTTATGGAGAATGGATCTCATCACAGATTATTGCTGCAAAATTCAAAGCGGAACGGATTGACAATGTTTGGAAAGATGCAAGAGACCTGGTTGTTACCAATTCAAATTTCAGCGCCGCTGAAGTTGATTTTGACAGTACCAATAAAAAGATAAAAGATTTTTTTTCAACCCAGAATTCTTCCTTATTTATCTTGCCGGGTTTTATTGCAAGCGATAAGAACGGGATCACGACTACCCTGGGACGGGGTGGTTCTGATTATACCGCGGCAATTATTGCATCTGCCCTGAATGCAAATAGTCTTGAAATATGGACCGATGTCAGCGGAATGATGACTGCCGATCCGCGGTTAACCAGCAATGCACGGATCATCCCGCATATTTCTTACCAGGAGGCCATGGAACTGTCCCATTTTGGTGCTAAAGTCATTTATCCGCCGACAATACAGCCGGTAATGAATCAAAATATACCGGTGCGGATTAAGAACACGTTCGCCGCAGACGATGAGGGAACGCTAATCGAATCGGTAACAAACAGGAACGGAAACATCGTCAGGGGAATTTCCAGTATCAATAACATAGCCCTGATAAGTCTTGAAGGAAGTGGTATGGTAGGTATTCCGGGATTTTCTAAAAGATTATTCGAGGCATTAAGCAACGAAAAGATCAATGTTATATTGATCACCCAAAGCTCATCTGAACATTCTATCTGTGTTGGGATCGATGCTGCATTTTCCACAAAGGCGAAACATGCGGTTGATACGGCATTTTCCAATGAGATCGCTTTGCAGAAAGTAGATCCTTTACAAATTGAAGGGGACCTGTCAATTGTTGCCCTGGTCGGTGAAAACATGAAGAGCCATCCGGGCATCAGTGGCCGTATGTTCAGTGCAATGGGTAAAAATGGTATTAATATCCGGGCTATCGCCCAGGGATCTTCCGAGAAAAATATTTCGGCTGTTATTTCAACCAAAGATGTCCGTAAAGCTATCAACGTTTTGCATGAAGAGTTCTTTGAAACAACGTATAAGCAAATAAACCTTTTCATTGTCGGAACCGGTAATGTAGGCGCTAAACTTCTCGGACAATTAAATCAACAGGGAAAGTTCCTTTTTGATCAGATGAAATTGCAGTTACGGGTGGTAGGTATCAGCAACAGTCGAAAAATGCTGATCGATGAGGACGGAATTGGTCTTTCCAACTGGAAGGAGAAATTGGATGCGGCGCCCCCGGCCAATCTCCAAAACTGGGTGAACGAAATTATCGCAAGGAATCTTCGTAACTCCGTTTTTGTCGATATAACAGCCAATGATAAGGTGGCTGCCGTCTATGATCAGTTGTTGACCAAAAGCATTTCAGTGGTGGCCTGCAATAAAGTAGCCGCTTCTTCAGCATTTGGTAATTATAAAAAACTAAAGGACCTCGCTACTGAATACAACTGCCATTTTCTTTTTGAGACCAATGTCGGCGCTGGTTTACCGGTGATCGCTACATTGAATGATCTTGTCAGGAGTGGTGACAGGGTGCACCGGATGCAGGCAGTGTTAAGCGGCACACTCAATTTTGTGTTCAATAATTATGATGGTACCAGGAAGTTTGCCGAAGTGGTAAAGCAGGCGCAGGACGAAGGGTATACAGAGCCTGACCCGCGTTTGGATCTTGGTGGGATCGATGTAATGCGAAAGATCATGATCCTGGCACGTGAAGCAGGTGAAAGAATTGAGATGAATGAAATCGCAAATAATTCTTTCATGCCACCAGCCTGTATGACAGGTGATGTTGATAATTTCTATAAAGAGATGGCGAAGGAGGAGGATCACTTTAAAAAGCTATTTGCCAAAGCCAATGCAGAAGGCACGAAGCTCAAGTTTGTTGCTTCCTATAATAACGGCCAGGCATCGGTAGGTTTACAGCATATTGATCCGAAACATGACCTTTATCATTTATATGGAAAAGACAATGTGGTGTTGTTTTATACAGATCGCTACAGCGAACAACCATTGGTCGTAAAGGGTGCCGGAGCGGGAGCGGATGTAACTGCAAGTGGTGTATTTGCAGATATTATCCGGGCAGCGAAAACGTAGGAAAGAAATCAACACGTAAGGGAAAGAATGCGTGCCGATAGTCGGCATGCCTCATGCATTTTCTATTTATTTTAATTCAATAACACGATCGGATTTGAACAAAATCACTGTAAAGAGTCCCGGGACGGTCGCCAACCTTGTATGCGGATTTGATATACTTGGCATGGCGCTGAATGAACCTTATGATATAATGCATTTAAAATTATTGAATGAGCCAATTGTCGTTATCATCAATAAAGATGATTTTAATTTGCCCACCGAACCCGAAAAAAACGTAGCCGGCGTTGTTTTGTTATCGATCATTGAAAGGATGAATCACAAAACAGGATTCGAAGTTGTAATTGAAAAGCATATTAAACCCGGAAGTGGTATTGGATCAAGCGCCGCAAGTGCTGCAGGTGCTGCTGTGGCAGCGAATCATTTATTGGGAGGCATTTTTTCGCGCGATGAGGTGGTTCAGTTTGCCATGAATGGGGAGAAGCTTGCGTCAGGTGTTAAACATGCAGACAATATCGCACCGTGTATTTTGGGTGGCGTCAGTTTGATACGAAGTATTCATCCATTGGACATTGTTGCTATTCCTTCGCCTGATCTGTTTGTGACGGTGGTACATCCGCAAATCGAGGTAAGGACATCTGATGCAAGGCAAATATTGAAGAAGCAGGTATTACTAAAAGATGCTATCAGGCAATGGGGAAATATTGCAGGTTTGGTAACAGGGTTTCTGAAGAACGACTATGAACTTATTGGCCGTTCGTTAGAAGATGTCATCATAGAGCCGGTAAGAAGTATCCTGATCCCCGGATTTGATGAAATAAAAAGGAAGTGTAAAGATGCAGGCGCATTGGGTGGAGGTATATCGGGATCCGGGCCTTCTGTGTTCATGTTATCCGTAAGCGAAACTATTGCTAAAGCGACAGAAACGGTGATGAAGGAAGTGTACGACAGGCTCGGGATTGAAAACAATACTTACGTTACGACAATTAACAAGAAAGGGGTTGAAATAATTTAACGGGTCTGGCCGCTGGGAGCGGCCTGACCGTATACACATGAAATATTATAGCACAAATAAACAATCTCCAGTAGTTGATTTCAGGGAAGCAACGATCAGCGGGCAGGCGCCGGATAAAGGGTTGTATTTTCCTGAAAGTATTCCTTCAGTCGATCAAGAGTTAATAAGAAACATTGAAAAATATTCAAATGAAGAAATCGCTTTTAGGGTGATCCATCCTTATGTGGCGAATTCAATCGCTGATGAAAAGCTGATGGAGATCGTGACCGAAACGATCAGCTTTCCTATTCCTCTTGTGCCTGTCAATGAATCCGTTTATTCTCTCGAACTGTTTCATGGACCCACATTGGCGTTTAAAGATGTGGGGGCAAGGTTCATGAGTCGCTGTCTTGGTTATTTTGTTAAAATGGGTGAGACCCTTCGTCACGGTCAGGCCGGCGGGAGCGGCCAGACCGTGACTGTACTTGTTGCCACTTCAGGCGATACAGGCGGCGCCGTAGCAAATGGGTTTTACAATGTGGAAGGAGTTGAAGTAATAATATTATATCCTTCCGGTAAAGTCAGCCCGGTACAGGAAAAACAATTGACTACATTGGGAAAGAATATTCGTGCTCTTGAAGTCCTGGGAAGTTTTGACGATTGCCAGCAAATGGTAAAAAACGCATTTGCCGATAAAGAAGTAAACAAAAATCGGTTCCTGACCTCCGCCAATTCAATCAATGTGGCAAGATGGCTTCCGCAACAGTTCTATTATTTCTTTGCATATAAGCAGTGGCCTGATAGGAACAATCCGCCCGTAATAAGCGTCCCCAGCGGGAACTTTGGTAATATCTGTGCTGGTTTACTGGCAAAACGTTCCGGGTTGCCGGTAGAGCATTTCATTGCGGCCTGTAATGTCAATGATGTTGTTCCGGAATTCATGAAGACAGAAAGATTTGAACCAAAGCAGGCGATACCCACCTTGTCCAATGCAATGGATGTAGGTAATCCAAGCAATTTCGTCCGTATACTGGAAATATTTGCTCATAGTTTTACCACGCTTGAGCAAAATCTCACTGCTGTCAGTATAACGGACAAAGAAACAACGGATACTATCAGTGACGCTTTTAAACAATACAATTACATACTTGATCCACACGGCGCAGTTGGGTACCTGGCGTTGAAACGATACATGGGAGCCCATCCCGGCAGTAAAGGTATCTTCCTTGAAACAGCCCACCCGGTCAAGTTTCCGGATGCAGTAGAAAAACATACCGGCACCCGGCCGGATATCCCCGCATCGGTGTATAATATTATGAATAATAAAAAGGTAACTGTAAAAATGAAACCGGACTATAAAGCATTGAAAGATTACCTGATGAGCTAGGGCAGCGAAATCTGCAAAGATCATTATTACCTTTGCTATTGAGATTGAACAATGCATGATATAGAACCTTTTTATAACTGGCGCCACATATATGTGAGCGAAGAGGATGCTTTGTCACCTTTTTTTGGGCGGGACTATTCTGAATTTGAATACTCTCAAACCGTTTATAATTATTATATCCATCCGCAGTGGGATGATTTTGGAAGCCGCACCCTGTACTTAAAAGTGCTACTGGCCGATTACGAGGAAAAGTATGTCATAATAGAGTTGATAGGAGAATGGAATGATGCTGTAGAAAATGATATTATGGAACTGAAGCGGGAAGTACTCGAAAAGTTTACGTACGAAGGAATCAATAAAATCATACTGATCGCCGAGAATGTGTTGAATTTTCATAGTGGAGTAATTGATTACTACGAAGAATTGGCCGAAGAGTTAGCGGATGCCAATGGCTGGGTCGTTTGCCTCAATATGCCGGAACAAACCCAGTATGATTTTCGGAAAGCCCATCTTGACAGGTATATTGAATTAATTGAACTTGAAAACTGGCGCACGTATAAACCCTTCCACCTGTTTAGGAAGATCGATGCTGAACAAAAGGCAAGATTGACCTGAACGTTTCCTGATATGAACATCATCCCCAGATACTATCTTCTTTCTTTTGACGGTTATTGCTTGTTCGTCTCATTGAACACTTTTAGGAATAACTCAGCGAAAAACAGGTCCGCTAAAGCATTTATCTAATTATGATTATCAAATAGCTAGTCTCAACAATTGGCCGTTGAACCTTGTCAAATGCCTTTAAAGTTTTTTGCGCCATTTGATTTCCAGATACTACATTTGCTATAATTAACCATCTTCACCATTCTATATGAAATGGTCCGAATTCTTCACTTCGTCGGTTGGAAAGAAATTAGTAATGGCTTTAACCGGTTTGTTCCTAATTACTTTTTTGGTAGTTCATGTCAGTCTTAATGCCTGTATATGGGCCAACGATGGCGGGATAATGTTTAACAACGCTGCTCATTTTATGAGTGGTATTGTGATCCGCATTGTTGAAGTCGGGTTATTCCTGGGGATCTTTCTTCATATCATCCAGGGCTATGTATTAGTATTTTCCAATCGCACTAAACGAAATATCGGTTACAATGTACCGATGGGCAGTAAGGGAAGTGCCTGGTACAGGAAAAGCATGGGACTACTTGGAACTATTCTCCTTCTTTTTTTTATTATTCACTGGTATCATTTCTGGATCCCGTCAAGATTTACAGGTGTTGAAGAGACTTTTATCGATGGTAAACCTGTTCATAATCTTTATGCGCTAATGCAAATAACTTTCCAGGAATTATGGGTAGTCATCGTATATGTATTTGCTTGTTTTTCTCTTTGCTGGCATTTGATACACGGTTTTCAAAGTGCTTTCAGAACGATGGGAATAAGTAATCATCGCTACCTGGTAATCATAAAATCGGCAGGGATTGCTTTTGCGATCATTGTATCAACGGCTTTTGCTATGATGCCTGTGAGTATGTATTTGGGATGGGTGAAGTAAGTTGGTAAAGACGGCAAAGTCCGGAAGACGGAAAGAAGCTGTCTTAAAAGCGAAATGTCTTTCAGTCTTTCCAGCTTGCGGACTTCCGGACTTGTTGAGATGCGAACAGAGCGATGGCAAAATAAGATCACTAATCATTTAATCTGCGAAATCAGTGGTTATGCATGATTCAAAATCTCCTTCAGGACCTTTAGAAAGAAAATGGTCAGATTATAAAGGACATTGTAAACTGGTTAATCCTGCGAATAAACGCAAGCTCGAAATAATTGTAGTAGGAACGGGTTTGGCCGGAGCATCTGCTGCGGCATCATTAGGAGAATTGGGTTATAAAGTAAAAGCCTTTTGTTTCCAGGATTCTCCGAGAAGAGCTCACTCGATAGCTGCCCAGGGCGGCATAAATGCGGCAAAAAATTATCAGAATGATGGCGATAGTATCTATCGTTTGTTCTATGATACGATCAAAGGCGGTGATTATCGTGCCAGGGAATCGAATGTTCACCGGCTTGCTGAAGTGAGTGTAAATATCATTGATCAATGCGTGGCACAGGGTGTGCCATTTGCGAGAGAATATGGGGGTTTGCTGAATAACCGTTCATTTGGCGGTACACAGGTTAAAAGAACTTTTTATGCAGCCGGTCAAACGGGCCAACAACTGCTGATAGGGGCTTACCAGGCATTGGAAAGACAAGTGGCACTTGGCAATGTGAAAATGTATAGCCGCCATGAAATGCTGGAAGTTGTTCTTGTAGATGGAAAGGCGAGAGGGATCATCGCAAGGGATCTGATCAATGGAAAACTGGAACGTCACTTTGGACATTCAGTGCTGCTGTGCACCGGTGGATATGGCAATGTATTTTATTTGAGCACAAATGCGATGGGCTGTAATGTATCAGCCACATGGAAGGCACATAAGAAAGGAGCTTATTTTTCTAATCCATGTTTTACGCAAATTCATCCAACTTGTATCCCGGTCACCGGCGATCATCAAAGTAAGCTGACATTAATGTCTGAATCACTACGCAATGACGGACGTATATGGGTGCCGAAAACGAAAAATGATACCCGCAAGGCAAATGATATTCCTGAGGGGGAAAGGGATTACTACTTAGAGAGAAGATATCCCGCATTTGGCAATCTTGTGCCAAGAGATGTTGCATCAAGAGCCGCTAAGGAAAGATGTGATGCCGGATTTGGGGTCGGCAGCACCAAACAGGCGGTCTATCTTGATTTTAAGTTTAACCTCATCAATAAATACGGAAAAACTGAAGCAAGCAAACAAGGCATTGAGAATCCCGATATGGAAACCCTGGTCCGTTTGGGTAAAGAAGTGGTGAAAGAAGAATACGGTAACCTTTTTGAAATGTATGAAAAGATCACTGGTGAGAATCCTTATGAAGTACCGATGCGAATATATCCGGCTGTGCATTATACAATGGGGGGATTGTGGGTGGATTATGAATTGATGACGAATATTCCGGGTTTATATTCCCTGGGTGAAGCCAACTTCAGCGATCATGGCGCCAACCGGCTTGGAGCATCTGCATTGATGCAGGGTTTGGCAGATGGATATTTTGTAATTCCATATACCATAGGAAATTTCCTTGCCAATGAAATCGCGGTTAAACCAATTCCAGTTTCCCATGAAGCATTTGAGGCGGCTGAGAAAGCTGTGAGTGAAAGGATCAATAAGTTGATGAACATAAAGGGAAAGCAATCCGTTGAAAGTTTACATAAGCGATTGGGCAAGATCATGTGGGAGAAATGTGGCATGGCGCGCAATGCGAAAGGCCTGGAAGAAGCGATCA
The DNA here is from genome assembly GCA_025450235.1 of Chitinophagaceae bacterium. GTDB lineage: Bacteria > Bacteroidota > Bacteroidia > Chitinophagales > Chitinophagaceae > VBAT01. Next base: position 16,566 of record JANWHX010000117.1, read on the forward strand.
AAGAAATACAGCAATTGAAAAAAGAATTCTGGAGTGATCTGAGAATACCCGGCGAGATAAATGAAATGAATCCTGAATTGGATAAGGCCGGCCGCGTGGCTGATTTTATGGAACTTGGTGAACTAATGTGTATCGACGCATTGCAGAGAAATGAAAGTTGCGGCGGGCATTTCCGGGAAGAATATCAAACGCCGGAAGGTGAAGCGATGAGGCGGGATGATGAGTTTATGTATGTTTCGGCCTGGGAATTGAAGGGAGAAAGTAACTGGGAATTACATAAAGAGGAGCTGAAGTATGAGGAGGTTAAACCGACACAGAGGAGTTATAAATAATTGTTGGATGTTTTAATTGCTTGATGGCTTGATGGTTTAATTGTTGGATGGTTGTCGTAAAACGAATCGAAGCTCTGGCATGGCGGAAAAATATCTGAAACTTAATGATATTGATGCCTATAAGATAGCTTTTCATTTGAGTAACTACATATGGAATGTGGTAATAAAATGGGAACACTTTGCCAGGCGTACGGTTGGTGAACAATTTGTAACAGCAGCGGATTCAATTTCAGCAAATATTGCAGAAGGATTTGGCAGATATTTTAAAAAAGATAAAATAAAATTCTATCAGTATAGCGCTGGCTCTGTAAAGGAGTGTTTTGATTGGAATGAAAAATCGAAAGTAAGGCTGTTGCTTAAAGAAGAAGAATACGTGCATATTTTCGGAGAACTGCAAAAGATGCCGGAGGCGATTAACAGACTAATAAAATACACAAATTTGAAACTGGTTAAATAACAATCAAACCATTTTTTAATGGAACATTATATAATGAACCTTACGCTAAAAGTCTGGAAGCAGAAAAATGCGGCTACTAAGGGCAGTTTTGAAACGTACCAGGTAAAAGAAATTTCCTCCGAAATGTCTTTTCTTGAAATGTTTGATGTACTCAATGAACAATTGATCCACGAAGGAAAAGACCCGATTGCTTTCGATCATGATTGCCGTGAAGGTATTTGTGGTATGTGTTCAATGTATATAAATGGCCGTCCCCACGGGCCGTGGCAAGGCACGACGGTCTGTCAATTGCACATGCGGGCTTTTAAGGATGGAGATACAATTGTAGTTGAACCGTGGAGAGCCAATGCTTTTCCTGTTATCAAAGACCTGGTGGTTGATCGTACAGCTTTTGACAGAATAATTCAAGCCGGAGGATTTATCTCCGTTAACACAGGGGTGTCTTTAGATGGTAATGCCATCCCTATCGAAAAAGCGAAAGCTGATTTGTCTTTTGCTGCCGCTTCCTGTATTGGTTGCGGAGCTTGTGTGGCTTCGTGCAAGAATTCATCCGCTATGTTGTTTGTCTCGGCAAAGGTGGCGCACCTGGCATTATTACCGCAGGGTGAATTAGAAAGAAAGACAAGAGTATTGGGGATGGTAGCGCAGATGGATAAAGAAGGATTTGGGAGTTGCACCTTTACCGAAGCCTGTGAAGCTGTTTGCCCGAAAGAAATATCAGTAACAAACATTTCGAGATTGAATGCAGAATATATGAAGGCGGGCCTTTCAGTTGATAACTCAGATTAGGCCTCAGCGGATCAAAGTGACGGTGCCTTTCTTTTCTATTATTTTGCCTTGCGCATCAGCTACTTTAATTGTCCATATGTAGGCCCCTGGATCCTGTAAGCGGCCTCTCCATTTTCCATCCCAGCCTTTATTTCTTTCCCTCGTTGAAAAAACTCTTTCGCCCCAGCGGTTAAAAACACTGAATTCTTTAAGGACATATTGAAATCCCATTACCGGCCGGATAATATCATTCCTCCCATCGTCACCTGGTGTGAATGCTGTGGGCATATAAATACCGTCCAGCGGATTAACATGAATAAAAACAGAGTCAATATCGATACAACCGGCATCGTTCATTGCCGTGACAACATAAGTGATATTGTCTTCCGGTCTTGCTACCGGGCTGGCAATTGTTGGATCACTTAGCCATCTCGTGGGTGACCACTGAAACCTGCTGCCGCCGCCGGTTACAAAGAGCTGCACAGATTGCCCTGCATCAATGACCTGGTCAGAAGGCGCCTGTATACTAAATTGCTGCAGATCCAAAGTCTTTGAAGTTGAATCGTCAAGGCAGGCAAGACCCGTTATAATTTTTAGTTTTGCTGAATACAATCCCGACGCCGTGTAACTATGGACCGGATCTTTTTCAGTCGATGTATTACCATCGCCAAAATCCCAGATATATTGAACAGTGCTGTCGCCGGGATAAATGTTTGATTTATTTATAAACCTTACATAACCAGAATCACACTTGGCCACAAAATCAAAATCCGATTTTGAAAAGGCCCCTCCCGCAGCGATACTCTTGGTCCTTTCCAAATAACCGCATGCCGATAGTGATTTAATAGTAAGTTTTACCTGGTAAACCTGGTTGTAAGGTGTAAACGTGTGTGGGGGGCTTTGCAACACCGAAGTAGTACCGTCACCGAAATCCCATAACCACTGTATGCCACCGCTTAAATTGCCAATGCCGTTGAACTGAACGACCCCATTGCAACTATCAATAACTGTGAAGTCAAAATTATTGTAAGGATCAGCGGGACCATCATTAATAGCAGAAGGCAATCCTAATGCCCCATCCCTGTTACCTAAGCTGATTCTATCCAGTTCAAAACTGCATCCGGGTCCCTTTATATTCGGATAATTGATGACTGAAAGCGTATAATTGTGCCGATTCAGGTATATTTTTCTGTCGGGACCAGACTGGATACCATAAAACCCATAGCTAACCGGAATGGTTACCCGTGAGCTCCTGATCGCTGTCGCTGATCCCAATTTTGATTCGAACTGATCAATCGCGGACTCGAGAGCTCTTGTGACGTATAAGAGTTTTGAATCGGGTGAGTATTCGCAACTGAAGTAGCCGGAAGCCGGATTACTGATTGCTCTTGCATTGCTAAGAATTCCTGTAGCATTGTCAAAATCAAAAAGCTGAAAGAAATTGCCAGCAGCATCGGGAAAATTTGTCTGGCAAAGTTGTTTGCCATCAGGACTAACTTTCATCATGCCGAGATCTTCGAAGCTTAAGATAGTTCCCACGGGCGATACGACAGGGGTTGGTTGCAATCCTGTACAGGTCATCAGCCAGGCTTTGAAAATGTTAGAATTCCTTTCATTAATTATGATCCACACGTCGATTCCGTTTGCATGTCGTGCGGCGGTAAGGCGCTCCGTCGAAGACGGATCAAGCAATACATTCTTTGTAACCACTTCACCCAATCCCCCGTCATGTTTCATATTCACAATAGAATAGCGGTAGCCGTTGGCAAAATTATTTTCAACCGCATCACAGGTAAAAACATAGAATATGCTATCGGTATTCGGCATAGGTATGATCAGCGAAGATTGTACTGCAGAAATATGACCCAGGATATTATCACCGTTGGCCATTAGCTGGTGGGACCGGTTATAAATTGTTGTCCCATTCGTATAAAAAAGAATATTGCCATGTGCATCGCTAATACTGGCGTTCCCTTCATAGCAAGTGTTTACTCCATCTGCAAGGGCATGAGGCAGCGTGAGGCCGCCGGCATTAAAGCTTAAGCCCGCAGACGCTCCAAAATACCAGGTATTAAACTGCTGCGCCCTGGCCTGAAGAAGCAATAAAAAAAGTGAAATAAGGAAAGAAAGATTTTTCATTTGTACGATCGATGGCTGGTTTCCATCTGGTGCTTGATATTTAAAGACATTAAAATATAAAAAATTGCGGCTTTAAATTAATATTTTGAGATATAAGGTGTCGACTATCATCCATATTGTTTCATAAATAAGATTAAGTCTGAATTTAAAAAGAATATTCTACCCGTATACCAGCCGAGCAAAGCCCGGAAGCATCCTTGTATTTTAAGAAGCTAAAGCTTCCGGCCAGGCTGATCATTCCAGTGAGAAGATATCCGGCACCAAGTTTAGCACCCAATCCTGGATGAACGGCCTCTTTATAAATTCCTGCCGCGACGCCCGTTGTCAACGCTATATATCCTTTTTTTCCCGGATTAAATAGAGCCCCGCCAAATGCGTGCAGGAAAATATAGTTGCTGTACCGGTATTCATAACCGGCGATCAATGATCTTTTTCCAAAATAACACCCAATTCCTCCATTGGCCGTAAAACCTATTGGTTTCTTTGGTGCTACCACCCCAAAGCGATGATGACTCCAGGAATAACCAAGGGTAATGCCAGCAAAATGTGTTTGAGAAAACTCACCGACAGGGATATCTATTCCAACTGAAGCGGCATTGCTCTTACCATTTGTAATTTTCGGGAGATTAGCGTTACGCTGGGCTAAAAGTTCTGAGGCGGTTAGTATGCCTGTTAGAAAAAATAAAACAGTTGTTTTCGTGCTCATTCTTATCAAATTTGCCTCTTTTTTCAAGAATTAACAGCGGTGAATAGATTTAGGGCAATAAAAAGCACGAATTTTACGATTTTGAGCATAATGCTGCTGCTGTTGAGGGATTTGCGACCAATATCACTTATGATCTTTTCCGTACTGTTGTCTTTGTGGAGCAGTGCGCAAAAACCCGTTACAATAAAACCGTTGTCCAACCTCCGGCAAAAGACCCTCAGAATAGCCGGTGATACCTTGCAGATCGATACGTCCAGTATTATTTCCAAAACCTTTGTTGTTGACGGAGTTGCTCCCGCCGATTATCGCCTGGATTTTGTCAATGGCATTTTGTTTTGGAACAAAAGACCAGCCGCCGAAAGCGTCAGGGTCACTTACCGCGTATTCCCTTATAAATTGAATCCTGTTACGCAGCGAATGCGGTATGACAGCATAATGAACAATATGTCGATCAAGCCCTATGAATTCAATAATGAGCTATCAGAATCGCAAAAAGGGATGTTCAATTTTGGTAATATCAAAGCAGAGGGGAGTTTTGGCAGGCAAATCTCTTTTGGGAACAGCCAGGATGCAGTATTTAATTCAACATTCAACCTGCAGCTAAACGGAATTCTTGGAGATAGCATTGAATTGCAGGCAGCTATCACCGACAATAATATTCCGGTGCAGCCGGATGGAACCACACAGCAATTAAATGAATTTGACCAGGTCTTCTTACAATTTAAGAAACGCAACTGGCAGCTCAATCTTGGAGATATTGATATACGCCAATCCGAAAGTTATTTTATGAACTTTTATAAACGCCTGCAGGGCGTTTCTTTTCAAACAACTAATCACTTATCAAGGAATATTACTTCCAAAACCCTGGCCAGTGGCTCGATTGCCAAAGGCAAGTTTACCCGCAACATTATAGAAGCATTGGAAGGAAACCAGGGACCTTACAGGCTAAGGGGAGCAAACAATGAATTCTACTTTATCGTTTTGGCAAATACCGAAAAAGTATTTATTGACGGAGAACTTATGCAGCGCGGAGAAGACCAGGATTATGTGATCAATTATAATACATCCGAAATCACATTCACACCCCGCCGGATGATCACGAAAGACAGTCGTATACAGGTAGAATTTGAATATGCCGACAGGAATTATTTAAATGCAAACCTCTATTTAAAACAGGAATTTGACTTCAACCGGAAGGTAAAGCTCAAGTTCGGTTTTTTTAATAATAGTGATGCAAAGAACTCGTCGATCAACCAGGTGTTGGATAATAACCAAAAACAATTCTTAGCCAATGTTGTCGGCGACAGTATTCACAAGGCATATTATCCTTCGGCGATACCGGATACGTTCGCCTCCGGAAAGATCCTTTATCAAAAAATATATTACACGTCAGGGACAGGCATTGACTCATTTTATCAATACTCTGCCAATCCCGACTCGGCAAAATACAATGTTTCGTTTACAGAAGTTGGCCAGGGCAATGGCAACTATGTGATTGACTTCAATGGAGCAAATGGCAAAGTGTACCGATACATAATGCCGGTCGGGGGGATAAAAACAGGCAATTATGAAGCTGCCATACTTTTAATTACACCAAAGAAACAACAGGTAATTAATCTTGGGCTCGACTATGCTATATCCAGGAACACACTCCTGAAAACTGAAATCGCAACGAGTATTTATGATGTTAATACTTTTTCAGAACTTGACGACGGCGATGACCAGGGATGGGCCGCAAAATTCCGGCTCACGAATAGCAAGCTACTACATACAAAAAATAGTCTCGAATTAAATACCTTGCTGGACTATGAGTATGTGCAGGATAAATTCAAACCGCTGGAAAGGCTGAGAACAGTGGAATTTTCAAGGGACTGGGGATTGCCACTATTACCTGTTGCCGCTACCGAAAATATCATCCGGGCAGAAGCGGAGCTCAAAGACAATAAAAGTAATATATTAAGATACCGGTTCATTAATTACAATCGCAGCGACAATTATAATGGCTTTCAAAATGGCCTGGTCTATTTTGTCAACTGGAAAGGTTGGCAGTTAAATAATGATTTTACGCTGACCAATTTCAGTACTGTCATTAATAAAGGATATTTTTTCCGGCCGATCATTGATATCAGCAAGCAGTTGAAGAAAATGGGCAACTGGAGGGCTGGTTTCAAATATTCATTGGAGAGAAATGCTTCCCGTGATAAATTAGCCGACACGCTGACCGCCGATGCTTTTTCGTTTGATAGCTATTCAGTTTATCTTAAGTCTGACGAAAGAAAAAAGAACCGGTATGGCATTTCATTTTTTACCCGCTCGGATAAATACCGGGTACAGACCGGGAAAGACTTTGGCCGGGGCGACCGGAGTTATAATTTGAACCTGCAAACCGAATTACTGGCAAACGCCAGGCGGCAATTCTACCTCAATGCCACGTTCCGGAAACTAAAGGTCAGCGATCCTGCGATCTCCGGTCAAAAGGAAGATGAGACGATACTGGGACGTGCGGAATATGTAATGAATGAATGGAAGGGATTGTTATCAGGTAATGTTTTATATGAAGTAGGATCGGGACAGGAACAAAAAAGAGACTTTGCTTACCTGGAAGTGCCGCCGGGAACGGGACAATTTGCCTGGATAGATTACAACAATGACAACGTTCAGCAATTGAACGAATTTGAATTGGCCGCTTTTCCTGACCAGGCAAAATTCATCCGCATTCTTACTCCCACCAATTTGTTTATTAAGGCGAATTATGTTACGTTGAATTATAGCCTTAGTCTCAATCCAAAGGCGGTGCTTAATTCAGCAGACCTGAAAGGCCTCAAGAAACTAATATCCAGGCTAAGCTTTATCACTTCTTTGCAGATCAATAAAAAATCAGTGGCACAAGGAAGTTTTGAGTTCAATCCATTCAAATATGGAGTCGACGATACGGCGCTGATCACATTGAATACGGTCTTGTTGAATACGTTCTCATTTAATCGGTTCAGCACGAAATGGGGATTTGACATTAGCAATCTTAAGAGCAGCGGCAAAGCGCTTTTGACTTACGGCTATGAAAGCAGGAAGGTAGCCGACTGGACCGCAAAACTCCGTTGGAATATCAGCAGGTCCCTTTCTGTCAATATCAATGGCAAGACGGGAATGAACGCACTTTATACTCCGAATGCGCAATTTGATAACCGCAATTATGAATTAGACATAAAAAGCACTGAGTCTAATCTTATTTTTATCCGCGGCACGTCATTTCGGGTGATTACCGGGTACAAATTTGACATTAAAAAGAACCTGCCCCAATATGGCGGCGAACAAGCGGTATCCAATGCTGTGAATGTCGAATCGAAATATAATATTCTTCAAAACAGTGCTATCGCCGGTAAGTTTACTTTCAATAAAATTGATTTCACTTCGCAGACGACTGCCACAACTACTGTCAGCTATATCATGCTGGACGGATTGTTGCCCGGTAAGAATTTTCTCTGGTCACTGTCATTTACGAAGAGACTTATAAACAATCTTGAAGTAAGTTTTCAGTATGATGGAAGAAAACCCGCGGGTGCAAAAACAATTAATACGGGAAGAGTAACGGCCATGGCACTATTTTGATCCTAATCCGGGCAATCAGTAATCATATGCGTGCCATCAGCGATCCAAATCTGTGCAATCAGTATTCTAAATCCGTGCAATCAGCGATCCCAATCCGTGCAATCCGTGATCATATCCCTGCAATCCGTGATCTTAATCCGTGATCATACGTTAAACCTAAAATGCATCACATCTCCATCTTTCACCACATATTCTTTCCCTTCAATTCTTAGTTTACCCGCTTCACGGCATGCAGCTTCAGAGCCATACTGGACATAGTCATCGTAACTGATCACCTCAGCCTTAATAAATCCTTTTTCGAAATCGGTGTGTATAACACCGGCGGCTTGCGGCGCTTTCCACCCCTGATGAATTGTCCATGCTCTTACTTCCTGGACGCCTGCTGTGAAATATGTAAATAAGTTTAGAAGTTTATAAGCAGAATGAATCAGTCGATCCAGGGCCGGCTCTTTCATTTTATATTCATCCATGAACAGCGTCTTGTCATCGGCGTTTTCCATTTCAGCAATTTGCGCTTCAATAGAATTATTCATGACGATCATTTGGGCATCTTCATTTTTTATAGCTGCCTTTAAAGCTTCCGAATACTTATTGCCCTTATGCATCGACCCTTCATCTACATTGGCAACATAGAGAACGGGTTTATCTGTCAAAAGAAAGAGGTCAGCAACAGCCGTCTTCTCTTCTTTTGATAATTTCAATTCGCGAATGCTCTTTCCCTTTTCCAAATGTTCCTTGCAACGAACCAATACTTCCAGTTCGGATTTTAGCTTGGGATCAATCCGGACCTGCTTTTCTGTTTTAGATATTTTTCGCTCAACTCCATCCAGGTCTTTCAGCTGCAATTCTGTATCGATTATCTCTTTATCACTAACCGGATTGATAGCGCCTTCATCCCGCAATATGTTTTCATCTTCAAAACAACGGATCACATGAATGACGGCATCTACTTCACGGATGTTGGCGAGGAATTTATTACCAAGACCTTCGCCCTTGCTGGCACCGCGAACCAATCCGGCGATGTCTACGATCTCGATCTGTGTCGGCACGATGCGATCCGGAATAACGAGTTCAGCCAGTTTGTTGAGCCGCGGATCAGGCACATCCACCAATCCCACGTTGGGATCAATGGTACAAAAGCGATAGTTGCTGGCCTGCGCCTTTGCACTACTGCTTACGGCATTAAATAAAGTCGACTTACCCACATTCGGTAATCCTACAATTCCTGCTTGTAAAGCCATATGTCAGTCTTTCAGTTGGCAGTCGGCAGTCAAAAGTCACGAAGCCGATGACAGAAGATTGCTTTAGCCAATGTAATCGGTTAAGTTTAATTAATTGTCATTATACATTTAGCTCCATTGCTTTTCCAGTTATTCATCCTTGAATATTGTTAGGTTGTGGACTGCCGACTGTCGACTGCCCGACTGACTAACGGGGCGCAAAGATAAGGTTTGAGGGCTAAACAGAAATTGATTGTATAAAGGGTCGCGTGCTGTTTTTTAATTACCGGTAAGACGAAAAGACGGTAAGAATTGATTTACAGATTACTTTTTCTTATCGCCTTCCCGACTTCCCGGCAAAAACGGTCTTTAATGTGTAAAGATGATTTTGGTTTTTACCGGAAAATCTGCAATCTTCAATCCGGAATCTAAAATCGGTAGTGGCTCAGTCGGAAAGAAATTTGAACCACATAACACATAGTGCACATAGACTGAAATACATGGTCTGTCCACGCCTTTGGCGGGACAAGTTGTGAACGACTATGTGTCTATTGTTTTTAAATGGTTTCAAAAAAAACACTTCAAAGCTTCTGGATTTCAGACTGACCCGCTATCCTAAAATCTACTTATGGCATTAAGTCGCATCTGGGCCGCCTTTATCATAGTTTCAATATTGGTGGCATGCATTAAGTGGATATCCTGGGGCGATAATGATATTTTCAACCGGATGGTGACGGGGAAAGGAGACGATAGTTATGGATATTATATGTTGGGTAATGAAACAGGTGTGGATATTTCAAAGGATAGTTTTGCCCGCAAGATGAAAGAGATAGGCTACCAACCCAAAGACAACGTTGTAAGTAGCCGTTATATTTTTACTAGTGATCTTTCCTCTGATTCAATTCGGATACTTAAGACTCAAAATTCATCTTTACAGGTTCTCAGCTACCAGCAGGCATTAAGCCGTTTGCAAAAACCTGTTGATGGCGTAATCGAAACCTGCTGGGTTTCGGTAAATATTGCTCTTAAGCTTATTGGCATTATGGCCCTGTTCATGGGATTCATGAGTATTGCTGAACGGGCCGGCGGTATTCGTTTGTTATCCCGTTTTATTGGTCCATTCTTTACCAGACTTTTCCCGGAAATTCCAAGGGGTCATCCGGCCATGGGACACATGATGATGAATTTTTCTGCTAATCTGTTAGGATTAGATAATGCCGCTACTCCTTTTGGCATAAAAACAATGGAAAGCCTGCAGGAGATCAACCCGAATAAAGCGGTCGCCTCAAATCCACAGATCATGTTTCTTTGTTTACATGCATGCGGACCAACATTAATTCCGGTAAGTATTATCGCCGTACGTGCTTCCGCCAACGCAGCTAATCCGACAGATATATTTATCCCTTGTATGATCGTCACTTTTGTTGCAACGCTTGCAGCCATGAGTATAGTCGCTTTTAAACAAAGGATCAATCTGTTTCAACCTGTTATTCTCGCCTGGGTAATGAGCATTTCCGGTTTGATCGTATTATTAGTTTTATACCTTGTTTCATTGGATGCAAGGGGTTTACAATCTTTTTCAGGTTTGTTGAGCAATGGATTAATATTGTTGATCTTCCTGCTTATTATACTGGGCGCATTGTATAAAAAAACAGACATTTTTGATGCATTCGTTACGGGAGCTAAAGGAGGATTTGAAACAGCAGTAAAAATTATTCCTTACCTGGTGGGCATGCTGGTAGCAATTAGTTTATTACGCACCAGCGGTACTTTTGATGTCATCATTGAAGGTATGAGAAGTTTTTTTAGCTGGTTAGGTGTAAACACACGTTTCGTGGAAGGATTGCCTACTGCGCTGGTGCGGCCTTTAAGTGCAAGCGGAGCCAGAGGAATGATGGTTAGTACTATGACGACTTATGGAGCGGATTCGTTTCCGGGAAGGTTATCCAGTATTATGCAAGGCTCATCGGATTCTACCTTTTATGTGGTAGCGGTATATTTCGGTGCAGTAGCTGTTAAAAACACAAGGTATTCTATTGGTGCTATGCTATTGGCGGACTTGGTTGGAATAATAACGGCTATCTTAATGGCATATTTATTCTTTGGAAATACGGTATAAAAAAAATCCCCGGCTTCGGGGATCTTTTTTATACCATACTAACCTATTAGTAATTTGCAAATGCAGCTAACGTTCTCGGAAAAAGTGCGCCACCTGCTTCATCATTTGTCGCTCTTCCACGGAAGATCAGGGTATAGCTTCTTTTTCTTGTAAAATTGAAAACGGCAGTATCAAGGGCGATTGCCGTTCCCGCTACTCTTACGATCATTGAATCAGCCACGGCCGCCGCATAAGGAATATACTCTGTCACCTGGGTAGGAGCGATATTTGAAAACACATTTGCACTTCGGAGTTTGGAATAAACATCAACCGCAGGGCCGGTGCCTGTCCTTGACCAAATAAAATTTGCAAACTTTACTCTGGCTGTTGTGTCCGCAGGAATAACGATATTGTTGACGACAGTTATTTGTTTTGCTGCAGTCGTAGTATCATACGTAAAAATCGTATACTGCTTGTTAACCTCCATATTTTCCGAAAAATTAATCGGTGCCTGGGTGGTACCTGCCGTAGTGTTCCTTATCGAAAATGCCCTTAGCCCTGCGTCCACGCTGAAAGCATAAGACGTAGAGGGGAACAACGTAGCATAAGCAAGCGCCGATCCTGTCACCTGTTTGGCATCGATAAACACATGAGTGGCGGCACCGTTGATTGTTGCATCGTAAACCTGCACCAATGTTTTGTTTGAAAAATCATTATCCTCAATGGCTACTTCTTTACCTGTTTCCCGGGTGCATGATAAAGCCAGGATCGCGAGCGTAAGTGCAGCCCCGCCAACTTTTATTATTTTGATTCGTTTCATTTTAATTTGTTTTCAGTTTTACAATTACGGCCTGGAGAACCATGTTTCTTTCGTGTGATAATCATTTCCTACCGGGTATGCACCAATAGCAGTCAATGACGGAATATTATACAGGTATTCGGAATTATACCGGGGCCTGGACCGATACACCATTTTGCCCAGATTTTGTGAGAACAGGCTTGTACCAGAAGGTGGAGTAAAGTTGACATACACCTGTGCATTGGTGGCAGGATCAATATCCGTATAATGGAAACGGCGCATATCGGCCCAGACATTATGTACGCCCCAGGCATACATTGCGATATATTTCTGCAGCATCACCTTGGTCAATGTCATTGTACTAGCCGTAGGAGCGTCTGGTACAACAAGTGGGTCTGCAAGATAAGCTGCCTTATTAGCGGCGTTAATTTCCCTGCCTGCCGGGATATTTGCAGTATACACGGTAGACAGCATATCAAAATTCAAACTGATACCATTCGTATAGGCCGTTTTTGCATTAGCGTAATCTGCTTTCCTGATTAATGCTTCTGCTTTCAGGAATTGAATTTCAGAAGCGGTCATGATTGGCCATTCAGCATTATCTCTAAAAATATAACGACCTGTTTCCGGAGAATTATAGGTGGTAGAACTATAGGGTGTGCCGACAAAACTAAAAGGCTGATCTTTAGTTGAAAGTCCGCTGCTGCCTAGCCAGGGAGTGATCCCTTTGAATATTAAATTCGAATCTTCCCTGATAATGTACCAGGCCCTGGGATCAAATACGCCTGTAAATGCTCCTGAATTAGCACCACTCAATAAATTAGCAATAAAAGCCGATTGCCGGATAGCAAAAGTGGAGGTATTGACATTTCCTCTTGCTGAACCGAAATAGTTAGACGTGCCGGTAATCCCTGTACTTTGAAACTTTGCTGTCGCATTATCGGCATTGGTTGTCATAGACAGATCACAATACTTGATGACAGAATCAGCACTATAAATCGTCTTATTGCTGATATAAGCATACGAACGTGCAAGAATACCATACACAAATTTTTTCCACCTGCCGAGATCGCCTTTATTAAAATAAAAATCACTGGCTCCAAACTTGGCGGGATCCATACCTCCGCCCGTCATGCTGAGGTAACCTATTGCACGGTGGCAAATTGCCCGTACTGAATCATACGATTCAGACTGATCTTCGTAGGTGAATTGCTGAAGACTTGTATTAAATGCCTGCCGTAAAATTATTTCACCATATTGATTCGCACATTCAAATAAACTCCAGGCTCTCAAGGCCCAGGCCGCCCCAACAAAATCCCATTTCTGCTCTTCATTGCCCCATTCTATTATACGGTTTAAATTCTGACCCATGCCATAATAGTGGGCAGCCCATACAGAACCTAAGTTATCACTGGCTCCGACGGTGCCTCCCATCTGGTCATAGTTAGAAGCATTCGCCGCAGTTTGTGATACCGCGGAAGCTGTTGTTGAATACGTTCCCCAGAATTGAATGTAACGACCGATCAATAAAGCGTCGCCCGCTAATCCATAAGCGCTTCCGGCGGCTGACGAGCTGCCGACAAGACTTCCTATCAGGCTGGGAAATATCTGCTCAATAGGTTGCTTGACCGCTGCATTGGGATTTGCATAGGCATCATCTATTTTCTGGGAACAGGAACTGAACGCTGCCAGGCCAATTATTCCGGCTGCAAAAAGATATATAGTATTACGTTTCATAATAATTAGTTCATTTAATTAAATTACTTAAGGGTTGCTCTTAAACCGAAGTTGAATGCCATCGGTGTAGGAAGACTGCCATAATCTATACCCATACCTCCAACGCCGTTTGAACCGGCAGTATTACCATTGGCAGCAGGATCTGCACCCCTGTAGTTTGACCAAAGGATCAGATCATTACCTGTGATAAAAAAGCCCAGTGATTTGACGAAGCCCATTTTTTTAAGGGACTGCGAAGGTAATGTATAGCTCAAAGTAAGGTCTCTTAACCGCAGGTAATTAACATCTTGTTCAATAAATTCTTCTTCGGGCATGCCCGTATAATAGGTCTGCTGATACATGGGGACAACTACAATGGTATTTGCCGTCGGAGTTGCGCTGTTCTCTTTTCCATCCTGTAAAACACCCTGGATCACCCGGGGCTGTTCCCTGTCTGCAGTACGTACGCTTTTACCTTGCAGCGTTAAGTAATAATCAGTGGCATTAAACACGTCGCCACCCACTTTCAAATCCCAAAGGAAACTCAGGTTCCAATTCTTAAAACGAAAGTTATTCAAAGTTCCTAACGTGAAATCAGGCATCCTGTCTCCAATAACAGTAAATGTTCCTTCAACAACCGGAATTCCGGTCAAAGGACTGATCACTATTTGTCTCTTATTGTTACGCAAATAGTGGAAACCGGTGATAGTGGTTGCGGGCAGTCCCCGGATCATGCCGCCTCGTGCATTTCCATAGAGCCATGTATCGGCAATATAAGCTTCATAAGCGATCGCCTGTGGTAACGTCAGCACCTCACTCCACATGTGGTTAAAGTTGAAACGGATATTCCAGGACCAGGCCTGCTTTTGAACCGGTACAACGTCCGCCACCACTTCGACGCCCTGGTTCCTTGAAGATGCCGCATTTTGCGTATTTAAAATAAAGCCTGTTGCATAACTCGCCCTGAATTGATTTTGGATCTGGTCAGTGCATAAAGTATTGTAATAAGCCAGGTCAAATGAAAGACGGCTGTTGAACATTCTTATTTCCGTTCCTATCTCATACGTTTTTTGCCTTTCAGGTCTCAAATCAGGATTGTTATTATCAAAGCCATAAGAATAGATTGCGCCGACCGCACTGCTTGTAAAATTATCTACGAATACAGACTGATTTTTATACGCGTCGGGATACCTGGCCGTTCCGGCACGTGATGCACGAAACTTCCAGTAATTAATGACCTTTCCTTTTAACTCAGGGAAAATGTCTGATATGATTACGCTGGCGCTGAAACCAGGATAATTAAACTTCCTGTTCTTTGTTGGAAACACAGAGGCTTCTTCAAAACGGTGCGTATAGCTAAGAAAAACAAGATTATTATAGCTTATGCCCGCTTCGCCGAAAAATGCGTTTTGCCTGAGCACCATTAAATTGGGCAATCCGAATTTGTTCCTTGCCAATCTTACCCGGGTGTTCAGTCTTGTGATACCGCTATCTGATTTCGAACCGACTGTTTGCTCAAAGTTTGCATCAGTTACAACCTGGCCATTCTTAAACAGTTTATTAAGATTCGATGGCTGCGTGCCGATGGAGTCAACCAGGTTGGTTCCGGTAATAGAGAACATCTCTGTTTTATAGTCCTGCCACATCTGGCCCACCATCAACCGACCGGAGAATTTACCATAGTCTTTTTTAGCTGTGGCTGTAATAGTATGATTGTACCCTTTGTAATCTCTCCAGTAATTTGTCAACCTTCCAAAACCACCATTCTGAGCCTTGCTTGTAAGGTAAGACATTGGAGAGAAGAAGGTATAACCGACCGCCTCATAAGTATCGTATCCAAATCTTCCCGCAATGCTTAACCAACTAAATGGATTAATATTTACACCCCCGGAAAAGATCATCCTCTTATTCTTGTCATGGCTTACATTCTGCTTGACATTATACAATGGATTGTCTATCTCCACATAGGGATCTGATGAAAAAAGACTGATCTTATTTCCATCCGCGTCAGTATAGCGCCGGATGTCATTATTTACCGGCCATGCATACAAACCTAAGAGATAACCGCCTGCGCTGCGTAAGGGTTTATCATTTGTTGAATTGATATATTGGAATGAAGGTGAAATATCGAGCCATTTGGTGATCCTCCAAGTATTGGCGATCCTTAAATTATATTTGGTAAATGTGTTGCCGGGAACAACCGCATCTTCATTGAAATAGGAACCGGATATTTTGAAGCCTATGTCTTTGTAACCCAGGTCAACACTCAGATTATGTGTCTGTGCTTTCCCTGTCCGGAAAAAATTGTCAATATTATCGTAGCGTTTTATTCCTGCAGGGTATTTCGGACCAAAAAAAGTTCCGGAGGTACCGCTGAACGTACTGGA
>JANWHX010000118.1 GCA_025450235.1 Chitinophagaceae bacterium
ATACCGATATAACTGTTTTTGGAAGTTAAGCCGTGAATTTCGTTACCGTTAGAATCATAGCCAATGTAAGTAGCATTCGGTACAAGGTTATATTCAAATCCCAAACGGAAGTGATATACTTCCATACCTACCCGTAACATTCCACCAAATTTAGAAGCGGTAGAAACCTGATCGGAAGTTTGAGTTGATTCTACGCCTGCCAGGAAAAACATACCAACACCAGCTCCTGCAAACGGACGGAATACATAATTGTCAGTAAAGTAATAGTCACCGGTTGCCAGAAATGAACTCGACAGCTTTACACTATAATCTTCCGGTTCGCCATAGGCGTCGTAGGCGCTTCCTACCCGTGCAACGAAGGCGCCTTCCATACGTAATCCCATGGCGAGTCTGTTATTAAGGATGCCATGCTTAGGTTCAACTGCGAATAGGACACCGCCCTTGGAGCCAGAGCCGCCGGGGATGGCGAACCCAACGCTGACGTCGCATTTAAATGGTTTTAGATTGGATGATTTTTGGGCAAAGGTGGACAAGGAAATAATGGTTCCTAGCGCCAACACTAAACAAATTTTTTTCATTGTACAGTTAGTTTTTATGTTGTTGCAAACCTATAGAACGTGTCCCGCAAATCAAAGGTCTTGGCTCCTTTTACGGAATTATTAAGCGAGAGTACTCGCGGACTAATGGAAAACTTGTTCGACACCAAAGTAAAAACACATTCGTAAAGTCTGAGGATTTTACGATCGCAGATAGTATTTTAATCAGCCATTATGATTGGATTGAACCATGGCCACGATTAGAGTTTTAATCTGGCGCAAAAGCTTGTCACAGGCACTAAATATGATGATGGTCGCGATAATAAAAAAAGGCTGCCTTCAGGCAGCCCTTCGTATTATACAACTTAATTGCTTATTAAATAACAGAGAGAATTATCCCTAAAACGGTAGAAACAGCAGCACCGATCCAGGCCCATTTAACCCTGGTCTGTTTGAGATCATCGTTGATCAGGTAAGCGATCAATACTCCAATCAACCAAAGAAAGAATCCGAGAGCAAAACCTCCAATATGGAATCCAGTAGTGACATCGTTGCCTTTCTTAGTAAACAACTTTTGAATCTTCTTATTGTGAATCGTTCCGTCTGCACCAATGCTTTCCTGTATTTTTTTCTGACTCATGCGGAAATTTATTCTCTGCACAAGGCTCATTTTCCTGCCAGTCAGCGCCTGTATATCAGCGAGGCTGATAGTTGCCAGCTGAGCATAGGAAATTTTTTGGCCATTCTTACCAACAGGGAAAAATAATTGGTCAGCTTTTAAGATCGGAGCTGCGACATTGGCACTAGCAAACGAAGCAGAAACGAAAAGAAGTGCGGTTGCTAAAAACAAAATCTTTCTCATAATAATGCTGGGTTTAAATGATGAATGGCCAAAATTAGATACTCCCTTTGAACAAAAAAAAAAAATCAAATTTTATTTGCTGATCGCCGACGTTGCAGGTCACTTTTCATTCATGTATGGGTAACGATAATCAGTGGCCGGGTTAAATGTTTCTTTGACAGTTCTCGCACTCAGCCACCGATACAGATTCAGAATGCTACCTGCCTTATCATTGGTACCACTTCCCCTGGCACCGCCAAACGGTTGTTGACCAACAACTGCCCCTGTTGGTTTATCATTTATATAGAAGTTGCCCGCGGCGTTTCTGAGGCGTTTAGTCGCGAGATCAACCGCCGCCCTGTCCCTGGCAATGACTGAACCTGTCAGCGCATATGGAGATGTGGTATCAACCAACTCGAGCGTTTTCTCAAAACTGTTTGCAGGATATATATAAACTGTCAGCACCGGTCCGAAGATTTCTTCGCACATGCTTACGTATTTCGGGTTCTTCGCCTCGATTATAGTGGGCTGAATAAAGTAACCTGCTTTTTTATCGCACTTGCCACCCACCCAAATCTCCGCTTTGGGATCCTTTTTTGCATTGTCAATATACCGTTTGATATTATCAAAACTCTTTTCGTCGATCACCGCATTAATGAAGTTGGTAAAATCTTCGACCGTGCCCATTTTGAAACTCTTCACTCCGGCAATTAATTTCTTTTTTATTTCTTCAGCCAGGTTCGAAGGAATATAAGCCCTGGATGCGGCGGAACATTTTTGCCCCTGGAATTCAAATGCACCTCTCAATAACGCGGTCGCGACAACATCGGGATCCGCACTCTTGTGCGCCAATACAAAATCCTTGCCCCCTGTCTCTCCCACTATTCTCGGATAAGATTTATACATCGACATATTCTTTCCGATCGTTTCCCACATATTATTAAATACACCGGTCGATCCTGTAAAATGAACACCGGCGAAATCCCTGTGATTAAAACATACCCTGCCGATTGTGGGTCCATCCACAAAGATCAGGTTGATAACCCCATCCGGTAACCCTGATTCCTTTAAGATCCGCATAAACATCTGTGCTGAATAAACCTGGGTGTTTGCACATTTCCATACGACCACGTTACCACACATGGCAGCAGAAGTCGGAAGGTTGCCCCCGATAGCCGTAAAGTTGAATGGTGTTACTGCCAGCACAAACCCTTCCAGTGGCCGATACTCCATTCTATTATGCATGCCCGGGCTGCTGTTGGGTTGTTGTTTGTATATCTCCGAAAGAAAATGAACGTTGAAGCGTAAAAAGTCGATCAATTCACAGGCCGCATCGATCTCGGCCTGGAAAACATTCTTGCTCTGGCCAAGCATCGTCGTCGCATTTATATAAGGCCGGTATTTGGTGGCAAGCAGATCTGCGGCCTTTAAAAATATGTGCGCCCTGTTTTCCCAGCTGCTGCTTGCCCAGCTCTCTCTCGCTGCAAGAGCAGCGTCTATTGCCTGTGTAACATGCTTTTCCTCTCCCGCGTTCAAATGTCCGAGTGTAAGACCGATCTCATGCGGCGGATGCAATGCCAGTTTTTTGTTAGTTCTTACTTCTTTGCTCCCGATATACATCGGAACATCAATTTCAGTCTTTTTTAATTCGGCTAAAACTTCTTTGAGTCTTTTTTTTTCAGCACTACCCGGTGCATACGAAAGTACCTGCTCATTAACTGGCATCGGGTAGTCGAAATAACCGTTGTTCATGGAATAAATCTTTGAATTAAACTATTGAAAAAATTTATCAGCTACAAAGATAACTGATGTTGTTTTTTACATACAAAAAAGGTTGCCTTGCGGCAACCTCGTATAAATGTGCAACTTCTTAATTTAAATGCTTATCGTGATTCTCTGTGTATGTAAGATTTCCGAGGTTTCCCTGTTTCTAATGACAACAAAATAGATTCCGGGCGCAGGTCTTGTTGCAAAATACAAGGTTTGCGACCCGTTTACAGCCGCCAGTTGCTTTATCATTATTCTTTTCCCGCTTGCGTCTGCTACTTCAATCAGCACATTCTTTTCCCGAGAGGGATCAAGACCCGAAATGGTAAAGTAATTATTTGCAAAACTTGGATATATTTTTATTGTCGCCTGTTTCTGCCTGCACAGCTGTATTGAATTGACTGCGCTGTACGATTTTTTCCCGTCGATATCTTCAGCGACTATACGGTAATAGACCTTCTGATGCCCGTTGAAATAATCCTTGTCAGTATAAGTATACGTTTCCGCTGATGCAGGCATTGCCGTGATAGTCTCATAATTCCTGCCGTCCGTGCTTCTTTCTACCCTGTACTGCTTCAATCCTATCTCCCGGGAAGACTTCCATGACAATTGAATACTGCAGTCTGACAGAAGCGAAGCGTCAAACTTTTCCCAGCTGACGGGCAACACAATAAAAAGTTTTCTTGCCGCTATTGCAACGATAACGTGGGTATCATCATTAGTATTTCCTTTGGTTGAATCGAAAACAGGAATACCGACATTGAACAGGTCGTCAGCGCCCCTGCCCACAAATAAAGGTGCATGCGTATTTTGGTTACTGTGCGTGGTCGTTCCCAGGTAAAGTGCCGAGTCAACCGTATTAAAAAATAAATGGTTCGAGCCAACAGGAGCACCGGTTGTTCCTAAATAGTCATTTCCCGAACCACCAATGTACGACAGATAGTATCTTGTAGTGACGCCCAGATCGCATATAACCCACATCATGTCCTGGCCGCCAGAATTGGAGTTGCTGAAAAATGTTCCGCCATTATAGTTAAGGGTAGCGAGATCATTTGATGTTGTAGTGCCAAAGCCAAGTAACACAGCTGCCCCATTGACGTTGACAGGTCTCACAGACACAAGTAAATCGTCGCCGGACCCTCCCACATAGCTTGCCTGGTACGTACCCGAACCATTGTTATTTATCCTTGCAACCCAGCCATCATACCCTCCGTTTTTAATTGGTTGAAATGCATTGGCCCCTCCAAATGGAAAATCCGAGCTATTTGTCTGACCAACCAAAATGGATACTGAATCACCGAGACTATAAATTCCCCAGCCGTAATCAGTACCAGCACCTCCTATCTTTTCAATTATATCAAATGAAACAGCACCCGAGGCAGGCACGTGTATCCTTCCGAATAAAGCATCCCTGCCGATGGGGTTATCAAGTACGGAGGTGTTCAGTTCCGATATTTCAAAAGTATTCCCAATAAACACCACATCTCCGTTACTCAATACCTGGAAATCGTTAATCAGATCGGTACTGTCGCCACCGATGTAAGTTCCAAAACGTAAGGTATTAATGGAAGTAAATTTTCCGATCCAGCCCTCATAGCTTCCGCCAAAAACATTATCGGCAGCATTTGCCAGGTAGTCCGGGGAAGATGTTGAAAGGACATCCCGGGAAGTCAATGAAACGTAATATGATCCGTCACCAAATGCTCTTATCGTAAGTGCTTTGTCGTTTCCCGCGCTACCCAGGTAACTGGAATAAACGAGTGTGTTCAATGATAAATTAAATATGGCAGCAAAACCTTCATCTATTCCATGATAAACGGCATCAAAAGCCTCAATATCTCCATTTGCGCTTCTTGTCACGGGAAAATCAGAAGAACTGGTATAGCCACAGATATAAACATAAGAAGGGCTCAATGATATCCCAATAGCCACATCCAGGCCGGAGCCACCAAAGTAGGTCATGTACTGAATGGTCTGCCCATTCTTGGTAAGTGCATAGATCAGTGCATCAGGTACTGACTCCAATGTACCATCGTAACCAGTGGAGAGTGCCGCTGCGTAGGTAGTAGAAACCTGGAGACTGGCCACACCTGCACAATAGATGAGGTTATTATTGTAATTAAATTCTATACCATATAAGTATTCATCAAAACTGAGTTGACCACCATCAAAAAAAGTACCCCACAAAAGATCAGGATCAATAACGAGGGGGTATTTTTTTTGATTCTTGTCATATCCTTTAAACCTCACTTCATTTTTGCCGGATAAATAGAATTGCACGTTTGCATTTTGCTTTCCGGCAGGGGTCACATAATAACTTTCCGGCAGGTGCATATTGAAACTACCCATGCCCACAGTAACCTGCAGATCACCTTTTTTATTTATAGATAATTTCTTTTGACCTTCAAATTTCATTTTTATCTGACCTGCATCGGCACCCGGCGCAATTATCCAGTCAAATTCCAGTTGCCCATTCTCCTGGCTATACAACCGAAGGTCAATCTCTTTATACACATTCTTCAACATGATTTCCCCGTAACTGGAAATGTTGCTGA
>JANWHX010000119.1 GCA_025450235.1 Chitinophagaceae bacterium
TCATAGTCATAATTGCGTTTAAAACTTGGGCCACGTGGGGGCGCGGTTGGTATGCCGCTCAGGTGTTTTAGCAAAATTGATGACCCTGTCTATAAACTATTTAAAGGGCTGAGTTCGCAGCCCTTTAACACTTATTAATGATACTGACCAACGAGGCGGGACGTTAAACCACAGTTTGGAAATTGTAATATTTTAATGATGATGGCACAGTTTTGCCGCTATCTTACTAAAGTCAGCTTTTGTTGAAAGACCCCATCCGGTGTTTGCAAACGACTGAAATAAATTCCGGCCGGTAGTTTGGCTGTAGTAAAATCTACTTTTTGTAATATTCCTTTTTCTGCAAATCCGTTATAGACGGTGGCAATTAATTTTCCATTGATATCATAAATAGCCAGGTTTACTTTTCCGGGTTTGGTAAGTTTAAATGTCAGCGTGATACGATCATTGAAAGGATTAGGATATGCAGTTATCGTCGGCTTTTCGGGAATGAACTTGTTGTTTTTAACGTTTATTACTTCTTCGGATCGTGTGTCCGGCCGGCGGTCGCAACCACCAAGGTATGCCCCAAACCGGATGATAAGCGTGGCTGCAGGTCGGGGCAGACAAAGACTATGACCGTTGAAGCAAACCTGAATCTTATCGTCCTTTTTGTTTCTATAATCACAGGTAAAATCCGGCAATGACTCGTACAATGCTTTTGCAACATCATACAATTTTGCGCCATGATAATTAGTAAGTATGGCGATCGTCATTTTTTTATCGGGTTGATAAAACATCACGGAACGATAGCCCGGACCATTTCCGTCATGTCCTATAAAAACATCGGTTGAGCTGATCTTTGTGCTTCTGATAATACCGTAACCAAGAAAATCACCATCCTCATCAGGTGTGGATGAGATTGAGTTCAACATTGTATGCAATACGGAATGACTGGTTGCGCGCCCGCCATATAATGCGTTGCCCCATTCAGCCATATCGGCTACGTTAGTCACGATGCCGCCACCGGTAAAAGCGAGTGATACAATACTCGTAAAAGGAAACGCCGAAATATTGGTATAGGCATCAGGAAAGGTCGGCTGACCTGTCAATTGAAAGATCGGGTTAAAGGGGCTGATGTTATCGTGAGGAGAGGCCAGGGTAGCGCCATTCCATAACGGTTCCCTTTCTCCAAGAAACATTGACCTGAGCTGGAGCGGGGTGAAGAATCGTTGCCTGAAATGTTGTTCTACCGATTTTCGGGTTGTTATTTCGACAATCGCTCCCAATAAAATATAGTTGGTGCTTGAATAGCGGCGTTCCGCTCCGGGAATCGCGACCTGGTGAATAAAACTCAATATTTCAGGAACCGTCCATGAATGGGTCGGTTGGAAGGCAACTGCAATCTGTAATTGCATCTCATCTGTATATTCTGAGTAACCGCTTTCATGCGCCAGTAGTTGTCGAATCGTTACGGCGCCATTCAATTCAGGGTTGATCAGGTTCATCGGCAGGAAATTACTGACGCGGTCTTCTAATCGGAACGCACCTTGCTTGGCCAATTCCAATACCAATGCTGCCGTAAAAGTTTTGGTGACGCTATACATCCGTGAAAGAACAGACGTAGTAAAAGGGCTGCCACCCGGTAAGAGGTTATTTTGACCATCCACATTTCGGGCTGCATAGCCGGTAGCGCCCTGCCAAAAGGCAAGCCCGTCTACTTTAATTGCGGCCGACATACCACCGACATAGGTATTTGCCGGATCGTTTTGAAAACTATCGATTATAGATTGAAGCCGGGCTTTTGTTGTTGGAGAAAAACCCTGTGCAAAACCGGCCATCTGTATGCCTGTGCAAAACAGAACGGTAAATTGAATGACCTTTGCGATTGTAATGAACTTCTTTTTCATCTCAGTTAATTTAAATGGTGAATAATATCTAATTATATACTTTGATACAGATAAGCCAGGTTATAATTCCCTTTTCTAAAGGCCGATAACTTTTTTGGAAGTTTGCCTTTGTTTCTCTTGAGTGCCAGGTAATTCTTGCCTTTAACGTATATACTGCCATCGGGGTCGAGGCTTACGGACACACGGGATTCAAAGCTTCCAGTTTTCCCGGAATAACAATTCCATTCTCCGAGTTTTTCCCATACAGGTACATATATGGGGTCTTTAAACTTTTTTCTGAGAGGCGCCCCGCATAAGGCATAACCTGCATTCATAATGGCCGGGCCTGTTAATACGAAACTTTCGCAGGCGTATACGGTAGCATTGTTAAAGAGTTTACTTACTCCAATCATCAATGAATCTCCATTCATTCTCTGCGCCGGAAAATTTTCGATTGCCGGTACCGTATAAGAAGCGCCCCCGTAGCAGGAACCGATTCCCACTTTGGTGTTGGTATCACAATACGCAGCCAGCTTTTGCAGATGAAGGGTAAGCACGCTGTCACGAATAGTTTGATAATTGAATTCCTCTTCTCCGACCTCAAAAAGAGATCTTCTCCGTTGCCAGTGGCCATGGCTATCGAACCAGAGATTACCGATCGTTGCATTTTTCTTTTTTAAGATCGTTATGATCTCATTCACGGCTTCCTCGGTTGACCGGGCAATTATCAAATGCAATTCCTTTTTATGAAACAATCGCATTATCCGGGCCTGCAGTTGAAAACTGAAAGGGGCCGCATCGAATTTCTTTTGTTTGGTAGATACGACAAAGTTTAGCCGCCGCGAGCTTTGACTATTGGGATCCACAACGTCTTTCGCATCGATAGTTCCCATCATTACAAGAAGGAATAACGGCAATAGATAATATAGTTTAGTTATTTTCATCGCATGCTATTTTGAAATTCATGAAATGTGGGTTCGCTGCTATTAATATGAAATTTTTTCCTGCTCGTACTGCCAACAATAGCCCCGGTAATAAGACCAATTGGTATCGCGAAAAAAGTATAAACGGCGTGATGATTCTTTTCCATCCGGTTAGGAATCAAAAGCGATCCGGCAAAAACGGCTGTACCGATTCCTCCGCCGATGATCAACCCCCTCCAGGTGCCGTTTTTCTTTTTCAAACGTATATCCTTGATACTGCTGAAGCCAAACTCAGCAGCGCTGTAATGGATTTTATTTTTCCAATCCTTTCTTTTGCCGGGATATATCAACACGGAAGAATCTTTTATTTCCAACAGCAAACCTTCCAGCCGATTGTCATTTATGGTTGTCAAACGGATGCGATAGACAGGTTTATTGCCGTTCAAAACGGGGTTTTGTGCATGAAGACTCGTGCCGGCAACGAAGAGAATAATAATTGTTATTTTTTTCATTGTTATTTGTTTTGGCTCTTTGCCTGATGATAGCCGGCCGCAGGCGTTAATAGCTGTTTAATAAAGGCAGAACAAAAATGCGTTCACATCAAACCGGATCAAAACGGAATTGAGCAATGGATCAGGATGATTTGGCTATTACCCATTAGTGGTATATAAATCGGTCAACCGTTGCAGAAATACCGGGGATTTTGCGAAACTTTTCTTTGGTTCCCGCAGATAGCCGTAAACAAAGGTTATCGTGTTACGGATTTTCCGTAATTTCCAACCAGAGATGGAGACCACCGAACTGCAACAAAAACTCTTTACTCACCTGAAACAGACTTTGCCGCCGCACTTGTCGTTGGTGGATGAATTATGCGATCTTCTTGAACTTGGGTCCGATAGTGTTTACCGGCGGATACGCGGGGAAAAACCTGTCACGCTTGCTGAACTAAAAAAGTTATGCGAGCACTACCATGTTTCCATTGACCAGCTATTGCATTTGCAAAATGAATCTGCCTTTTTTGATGCTCCGGGTATCAACAATGTGCCGGAAAATTTTTCCGACTACCTGAAAGAGATACTGGTAAAATTCAGACACTTTAATACGTATAAGAATACCCGGATTCAATATTTCTGCAAGGATATCCCCATCTGGTATGTATATCTTTTCCCGGAACTTGCAGCTTTCAAGACTTTTTTCTGGTCAAAAACTTTTTACCATATTCCCGAGTTAAATAATAAGAAGTTTTCATTAAAAGAGTATCCTTATTACGAATGCTTCTTAATCGGTCAGCAGATCCTGGAGGAACAAAATCGTATTCCTTCGGTTGAGTTATGGAACCTGGAAAGCATCAACAGCACCCTTAACCAGATAACGTATTACAGGGAAATCGGAAATTTCACGAGCAACGATGATTTTTTTGCAGTAATAGATTCTTTTCAGCAAACACTGGATCATCTGCAGATGCAGGCCGAACACGGAGTAAAGTTCATGCCCGGTTCAACCGATCTGTCATACAAGGCATCTGTACATTTCTATCTGAATGATTTAATCATGGGCAACGACACTATGCTGTTAAGCCTGGATGATAAGAAGCTTTCAATGATCACCTATGGGGTATTCAATTATCTTTTGTCAAGTGATCCGCGTTTTTTGGTTAAAATCACGGCTATGTTTGATACCCTGTTTAGCCGCTCCACCCTGGTGAGTAAGACTGATGAGAAAGCAAGAAGCCGGTTTTTTAATATACTTAGGGAAAAAGTGAAGGCATTAAAAACCAAATAATGCTTTAGTCCACCAATATGCGAATCAACTAGTTTAACGCAAGCAACACCTGCCAGGCTTGCGTTACCTTACCGGTTTTCAATAGTTTCTTTGCATAGGTATGCAATTCCTTTTCCATTTCATCCGGGTTTATGCCATAATATTGAATGATTTCTTTTAAACGGGCATCATCAAAGGAAGGGTCTATTACAGGTTCCTCTTTTACATTTGCCAGTTGACCAAGATCGTTGCCAGAAAGTATTTTGCTGTTACGAATAGACAAAGGCAGCGAGTCAATACCAATGCCGATCTCCGTATTGGGTTTTTCTACTTCGAAAAGATTGTTCTCATTCACCACACAATACCAGTCTGCTCCAAGTCTTGCCACGTGATTGATCTTCCGCTGATCTATTTTTTTGTCTGCGCTGAATAGACTGTCATCAACATGCACTCTCATTATTTCGCAGATCACCAGGTTACCCGAACCTGCCTCGTGACCCAATGATTTTACTTCGAGCACCTTACATTCCATTTTTATCTTGCTTTCCTTAACCATCGGAGGTCTGATCATGGTCGCAGGCTCAGGAGTAAAACCAGCTTTAATAAACTCATTGACTCCTTTAGGAAATTCACAACTCGCCAGTGATGTTTGTTGTACCATATCATGGGTTACAATGTTGATGGCAACCTCCGGAACTTCAAGCACATTCTCCAAAGTATGTTTGGTTGTGTTATTCCTGATCCTCCGCACAGGAGAGAAAACAACAATGGGTGGATTGGACGAAAAAAGATTGAAGAAACTAAAAGGGCTAAGGTTCACATTCCCTTTTTTATCGATTGTGGAAGCAAAACATATCGGCCGGGGAGCAATAAAATGCTGGAGGTAATACTGTTTTTCAACAGGCTTCAGGTCTTTCAGGTCGAGGATCATTTTTAATAATTGATGACAAAGCAAATATCAGCAAAAATAAACGGAGCATTTATGAATGGAACCACATAGAAACAGAAGGTCGCACATAGAAGAACTATGTGTTTCCTTCTATTGTGTACTATGTTGCTATGTGGTTCAAAAAATTACAATTTTTACTGACTTTTCGACTTGCTGTCTTCCTCCAAAGGAGTCCTTCGGACGGGTGAACAGTAATTATTGAGACAGACCCTTCTTTTCTTTCAAAATACTCCAATCGGTTTCTTCAGCTGTGATGGTATTGCTGAGCTTGCCAAGACCTTCAATTTCCATTTCTACGATATCGCCCGGTTGCAACCACTGCTCGGTATAGTTTGGGTCATTCAGTTTACCCGTCCCATTTAATTCAAGAAAACAACCGGTGCCAACTGTGCCACTACCGATCACATCACCCGGATAAAGATCCGCACCATAGGATGCTCTTTCAATTATTTCGGCAAAGGTCCAGTCCATATCACCGAGATTGCCTTCACTGACCTGTATGCCATTTACTTTACAGGTCATCTTTAAGTTCCAGTTCTTACCGGTATGGTTTTCTTTCGCAGGATTTTCAAATGCCGCCAGATCATCCAGGGTAACTAACGATGGACCGATAGCGGTCGCAAAATCTTTGCCTTTGGCGGGCCCGAGATTCAATAGCATTTCTTCCATCTGTAATCTTCTTGCACTCACGTCATTCATGATCATTAACCCTGCAATATACCCGTCTGCATCTTCTGCCTTTATATTCTTTCCATG
The DNA here is from genome assembly GCA_025450235.1 of Chitinophagaceae bacterium. Classification (GTDB taxonomy): domain Bacteria; phylum Bacteroidota; class Bacteroidia; order Chitinophagales; family Chitinophagaceae; genus VBAT01. Next base: position 6,255 of record JANWHX010000119.1, read on the forward strand.
CCTGCTGATAACAATGGCTGCTTCCAGTTCAAAATCCAGTTTTTCAAAATGGTCAGGCATGCATTTTATTTCACCGGGACCCGTTATACTGTGATGGTTAGTGAAATAAAACACGGGAAATTGATCGAACTCCGGTATCATTTCGGCTTTGCGGTTCCTTCTTGCAGCGGCGACATGCTGTCGAAAAGCATACGCATCCCTGCAGGATGCCGGAAAAGGAACAGGAGCTAAAAGTTGTACATCTTTTAGCGGAATGGCCCTGTTACTTGATCTTGTTCCTTCTTTTAACATCATTTCACCGGCCTGAGCCACCGGGAAAGTGTCTTCCCAATAGTTGAGGAACATACTCATCGTTCCGGGCAGATCCGGATGCAGCACTTCAGTATTATAAATAAGATCATTGATCAACAACCCAAGCTGTTCATGTTCATCTTTGATATAGGAAATAAGTTTCATCGTAGTTATTTGCGGCAAAGAAAGGGAAAAGTTACATAGTAAGGGTTACTAACCTTCCCTGCCGCGTGGCCCGGCAAGATTGGCAACCCTCTTTTTCTCAAACACCGGCGATCCTTGCCTTATATTCCGCCAATGCTTCTGTCAATCTTTCTTTAGCGGTTGTATCACCGGGCACATTATGAGAAGGGTGAATAAATAATTTTACGCCACGATCGGCCAGGATCTCAGCCACTGTTGTAACTGTCATCCAAACAGCCGTAATAAATCCCATTGTAGATACGGGTCCTACCTTATCAATATGATTCTTTAATGGCACACTGGCATCCTGTGCAGGCACGCAGGTATCTACTACCAGGTCGGCAAGTTGAAAGATATTTTTGCCGCAGCTATGTCTTGTTTGTTTTCCCTTTGCTTCGTTGGCAGAACCAAAAACTATCAGTTTCATGCCTTGTTTTTTTGCTTCGAGAGCTACATCGATATTCACTGCGTTAATCCCGGTATGGGAAAATAGCCACATGCAATCCTTCGGGTCGAAGTTGTATCCTTTCATGATTTCCACACCATAACCTTCTACTCTTTCGAGGAACACGAAATTGTGTACGCTCATGCCACCAACGATATTAGTAAAAAAGCTCAGGGGCAATTCGATCATCGGGTGAAATCCAACAAAGCCGCCAATACGCGGATAGATTTCTTCAATCGGCAGTGTGGCATGACCGCATCCAAATGTGTGTACCCAGCGACCGGCTTCGATCGTATCTGCCATTATTTTCGCAGCGGCCTCTATATTTTTCATTTGTGTATTCTCGATCTGGTCCATGACCGATCTTGCATTTTGCAACCATATTTTTGCGAGCATAGTTGAGGGTTTTTGTTATTCCAGTTTAAGTTTACAGTTTCACCCGTAATGAGATCTTTTGTTTTAACAAAACCGCGAGGATGAACATACAAAAGACACAGGCGATTATTAACAAAGGAAGATTCCGGATGGAATAGTTATCCGCAATCAGTCCGAAAAGATAATTGATGAGAATGTTACCCGTCAAAGCTATCACCAATGCAATACTAAATGCTGTGCCCGAAAGAGTGACATATAATTGGGCAACGTATCCTAACACAACCGGGAACCCTGCTGCTAATCCCACACCAATAATGATAAGGCTGGCAAATGAAAGATCGTAAGAGTCTGAATACAACAATATACAGCTGCCCGCGGTAGTTAATAAGAAAGAAGTTATCAATACGGTAAACGAAGATATCTTTTGTAGCAACCCGCCAAGTAATATCCTTGTTATGGTCAGGCCTGCGAGAGAGAATGAAAGCGCATACAACGCCTCTTCACCGGAAACATTTAGTTTTTCAGTGAAAAAACTCGTCGTCCAGTTATTCACCAGGGATTCAACACCGCTCTGGAAGAACAGAAAAAAACCGGTCAGCAACAATGCGGGTTCTTTTAAGAGTCTCAGTCCCTCTTTCAAGGGAAATCCCTGCGCCTGTTTAGGTACGGGAAATACAATTGCAAAAAAATAGATAACAGGCACTAACATCGAAAAACCAATAGCGGAAAGAATGCTGGTATATGCAAACTGTTTCGACAACATACCCAGTAGTAATGGCATTCCAAGGGCACCTATCCCAAAAAAAACACCGAGAATACTCAGGCTGGCGCCTTTGTTTTTCAAACTGATGTCGGCGACCAGCGCATTGGTAGCCCCATTAATAACGCCTCCGCCGAGACCAATAAGAAACATACATATATACAATAAAGGCAATGATGTCATAAAGGCCAGCCCCTCAAATGCAGCGGCGGAAACAAACACGCTGATTATAAGCAGTAATTTATATCCGTATCGATCTGCAACAGGTCCGAACAGTAATGCACCTGCAAGGATACCTGCAGGTAAGGTCGCTGCCAATAGCCCCCTGTTTAATCCTTCATCTTTGAATTTTGCTTCCAACGATGGCAAAATGGAGCCTAGGGTGATCAGTATGATACCAAACAATAAGATGCCTGTGCACGCAGCAATAAAAACCAAATGACGTTTATACATGAATGATCAATATGTTTAAGGCAGGTATACGGATAATTCAACTAAAAGAATTTTGAACTACATAGACATAGTCGCAACAAAAGGAACTACATGGGCTCGCTCCAAACGAGTCCTTCGGACCGGTAGGCAGGATCTCTATCCACGCCTTTGGCGGGACAAGTTGTGGTGGCCTATATTTCTATGTGTCTATCTGGTTCAATTATCTCACTTAGTCTGGTCTTTCAATGCCAGATAACCGGCTCCATATAGGCCCGCTTCATTTCCTAAAGCAGATCCCAGCAACTGTACCTGGCCAATACTGATCGGCTGCGCCCATTTTTTTGCTTCCTCATAAATAGCATCCAGGAGTTGCAATGCAGGACCAAATACGCCACCACCGAAAATTATTTTTTCCGGGTTGAACAAGCTGACCAGGTTCGCTACCGCCATTCCCCAATATTCAACCGCATTGTTGATCACAGCGATCGCAAGTGCATCATTTCTTTCGTATGCCTCAAAAACATCCCTGGCAGTCATTGAAGTGGCAACTTCCGTTAAGTTACTTTCTTTAAAATGATTTGAAGCTATCCATTCTTTTGTCACTTTAACGATGCCTTCACCTGAAGAGTTATATTCAAAGCATCCGCAAGAGATATACTTTTCTTCAAAAGGTAGATTTAGTCCCATCCATCCGATAGCACCGGCAATATCATGGGCGCCACGCAGTACCTGGTTATTGCAGATAATTCCGGCACCTATACCTGTGCCGACCGAAAGAAAGATGGCATCGCTGCAACCCCGGGCATTTCCTCTCCATACCTCACCAAGAATATAGCAGGCACGATCGCTGTCCAACTTAATTCTTATATTTTTCTTTTCTAATTGATTTTGCAATTCTTCCAGCAGCGGATAATCATCCCAGCCAGGAATATTTGGAGCCCAGACTCTTCCTGTTTTTGCATGGGCGATACCGGGCACGCAAATACCCAAAGCAGTAACTTTTATGTTTTCCTGTTCGGCCTTTCTTACAAACATGTTTGCCTGTCGGGAAATAAGCTTTCCTACCTCCGAGCCTTTTCTTTGTTCCAATGCACGTGTTTCCGTGAAAAGAAGATTGCCATCCTCATCCACCAGCGCAGCGGCCAGTTTAGTTCCTCCCAGGTCAAGGGCAATTACAGGCATGGCAGAAGTTTATAAAGGAATAATCAATAAAAAACTAAAATAGGAAGTTGTTACGATAAAAAATCCTGCAAATAAACGCAACGATCGTCTGGGTAAAAACGTATAACTTTTAATTTTGAAAATAATAGTTCCTCTATGTACAGATTATTGTTACTTGTATTGTTATTGTCTTTTTCGGGAAAAAAAGAAAATATTTCTGCCTGGATACGTATTAACCAACTTGGATATACTCCTTCAGGAATTAAGGTAGCTGTGTGGTGCAGCAAAGCCAGCGTGAGCATAAAGACATTTCAGTTGGTAGATGCCAAAACAAAGAAGTTTGTGTATTCAGATTCCGCCGGCAAAGTATTCGGTTCATATGGCCCATTCAAACAAACGTATCGCCTTAATTTTTCTTCATTTAAAAAGCCGGGACGGTATTATTTGCAGGCGGGTGGTGTCAAATCACCAGAATTTACAATTGGTAACGATGTCTATAAAGGCAGCGCTGATTTTTGCCTCCGTTATATGCGGCAGCAACGTAGCGGCTTCAATCCTTTTTTGAAAGATAGTTGTCATACCCATGATGGTTATACTTTGTATGGTGAAACTGCAGGCATTCCTGATAGCACATACATAAACGTCACGGGCGGTTGGCATGATGCCAGTGATTATTTACAGTATGTTACCACATCAGCCAACGCGACCTGGCATTTGCTGGCATCCTACCGTGACTTTCCCAACGTTTTTTCTGATGAGAAACAGGCGAATGGTCTTGATGGAAAGAATGATTTGCCGGATGTGCTGGATGAGGCAAAATGGGGGCTGGACTGGTTATTAAAAATGAACCCGTCGCGAACCATCATGTTTAACCAATTAGGTGATGACCGTGATCATATGGGAATGCGGATACCAAAAGAAGATAGTTTTTATGGACGGGGATATGAACGACCGGTGTATTTTGTAAGCGGTGAGCCACAGCAAAGAGGCAAATTCATGAACAATACTACCGGCGTTTCTTCTACGGCTGCGAAATATGCAAGTGTATTTGCAATGGCGCATTATTTGTACCAGAACGACAGTTTATTTAAAAGACATGCGAGAATGAACGGGTATTATGATAAGACCATGGACGCTTATCAATATGCGGGGAGAAAACCCGGCGTATCACAAACGGCATCAGTACGCTCTCCTTATATTTATGCAGAGGAAAATTGGACGGACGACATGGAATTGGCAGCGGCATCCATCCACACGATACTGAGCGATAAGAAAGGAACAGGGGCACATGGATTTTATATCTCCGCGGCGGTTAGTTATGCAAAGAAGGAAAAGATCACGCCCTGGCTGGGGGATGATACGGCAAAACATTACCAGTGGTATCCGTTTATTAACCTTGGCCATTATGAACTGGCGAAACA
>JANWHX010000120.1 GCA_025450235.1 Chitinophagaceae bacterium
CTGGTGCTGCTTAGTATCATGGGTACCCAGGCAAGTGCCGTCACCTTTCTTTCTGCACCGGGACAAGCGTATACGGATGGAATGCGGTTTGTCCAATATTATTTCGGTATACCATTGGCAACAGTTGTCATCTGCATATTCTTCGTTCCGATATTCAGCAAACTGAAGGTGTACACAGCCTATGAATATTTGGAATCAAGATTTGACGGTAAAACAAGAACGTTGACCTCGTTATTGTTTCAGCTTCAAAGAGGATTATCAACCGGGATAAGCGTATTTGCTCCTTCGATCATTCTTTCTTCTTTGTTAGGATGGAATATTTACTGGACAAATCTATTTATGGGTGGCTTGCTTATCATCTATACAATGACGGGAGGAGCCAAGGCCGTCGCGTATACGCAGAAATTGCAATTGATCATCATTTTTGTCGGAATGTTCCTGGCTGCCTATATGGTGGTCAACATGCTCCCGGATAATATCGGTTTTACCGATGCGCTGCGTGTTGGCGGTAAGTTGGGTAAGCTGAATGTTATTACAACCGGCATCTCAGAGAAAGGTTTCAACTGGAGCGATCAGTATAATTTACTGAGCGGAATTATCGGTGGGTTTTTTTTGGCGCTTTCCTATTTCGGCGCGGACCAAAGCCAGGTGGGACGTTATCTCACCGCAAAATCTGTAACCGAGAGCCGGATGGGATTGCTCATGAATGGATTTGTAAAAGTGCCCATGCAATTTTTGATCCTGCTGATCGGGGTAATGGTATTTAGTTTTTATTTATTCAACAAAGCGCCGGTATTCTTTAATGATGTGCAAACAAGAAAACTTGAACGATCGTCATATAAAGATTCCTTTCTACTCGCCCAACGGCAATACGATGTTCTTTCTTCACAGAAGCAGCAGACGGTTTCCTTGTTGGTAAACGCAATGGACAGCGGAGAGGAGCCGATAATTGAAAAAAATACAGATGAGCTTCGCCTTTTACAACGACAATCAGACACGGTCAGGAATAAAGTAAAAAAATGGATCAACTCCAAAGAGGTTAATGGCGATGGAAACGATACGAACTATATTTTTATTCGTTTTGTGGTTGATTATCTGCCTTCGGGTTTGGTAGGGCTGCTGATAGCCATTATTTTCCTGGCTTCATGGGGAAGTATAGCGGCTGCCATTAATTCTTTGGCCTCCTGTTCCATGGTTGATTTTCATAAGCGGTTTACGAAAAAAAAAGAAAGTGGTGAAGACGAATACAAGCTTTCTCAATGGTATACTTTAGCCTGGGGAATATTCTGTATCGTGGTGGCAATGTTCACTTATAATATTGGTAATAGCCTTATCGAAGCAGTGAACGTGTTAGGATCTTTATTCTACGGGGTAATCCTGGGAGTTTTCCTGGTAGCCTTCTTTTTTAAAAGTATAAAAAACAGCAATGCCGTCTTCTGGGGAGCAATACTGGCGGAGTTGCTGGTACTAACTGTATTTATTCTTACCAAGACCAGTCCGCCCGTTTTGAAAATGGGTTTTTTGTGGTTAAACCCGATCGGTGCTTTCGGGGTAATATTCTTTACGTTGATATTGAATCCCCTGCTGAAACAAAGAAAACCGGCATAAGATTATTTAGGAGGGTTGCCAACCTTCCACAGGTTGGCAACCTTATTCAAAACAAAAAAACCCGGCCTTGACCGGGTATGTTAATGCAGTTGGACTGACGGCGGTACTTCAGTTGAAAAACAAAAAAACTATTTCAAACTTGCCAATAGCCGGTCATTCAATCGCACATAATCCTCATTCTTTGCTGTAATTGCTAAGTCTTTTGAACGTTGAGCAACTGCTTTTGCCTCTGATATTTTTCCAAGTTTGGCAAGACAGTTTGCCCATTGATGTTGTACCCAATAGGCATTTGGTTCTGCTTCTGCGGCTTTATTAAACCAATCAAGGGCCTGGTTAAGGTCTTTACCATTCTCCATATAATAGACTCCAGCCTGGAAATAAGGAGGTTTATCTGTTTTCATTGCTGCGTTAATACTAGCCATGATCTTAGTGTCAATTTCTGTAGTGATGGGAAAAACGACTGAGGATTTATCCCACATCATCTGAAGTTCGCAACTTGTCGGCTTCACATTGGCAAATTGTATCGTAAAAGATTCCAGTGACTGTTTCCCTGTCTTCACTGCGACCGGGATTCTTACCACATCACTTTCCTGTTTGTAGGCGGCAGGACCGGTTACATCTGTCTGTTTGCTGATAATGACCGTCCAGCTTTTCTTTTCAGGAATTGTAAGAAGTCCATATTTACCCGCCGGAACTTTTGTACCATTAATAGTTACCTCGTCACCAAAAGTTATCGTTGTAGCGTTATTCGCTCCCGTGCGCCATACTTTGCCATAAGGCACCAGGTCTCCGAATATTTTCCTGCCCTTTACAGCGGGACGGGAATAGGACAACTCTATAGAAGCTAACCCAAAATCCTGTTTAATCGTTTGTGGAGGACTTGGAGGCGGCGTTTTTATTTGAGCATCGGCAATAATTACCAAACAAGCAGCAACGGCTGCGAAGAAAATTCTTTTCATAGTAAGCAATTTTTGTGAGGGACGAAGATAAGAAATGAAGTCAGAAAGGAAGGAAGAAATCTGTAACCGGTGATTACTTTGTTAGTCTGTCTTAAGAAACGGAACACTAACGGTGGTGCGTTTTCCCTTTTTGCCCTTGCGTTTCCATTTTGGGCCCTCTTTGATCAGGCGAACGGCTTCTTTGTCGCATCTGTCACATAGTGATTTTTCGACCTTTATTTTAACCGGATCCCCAAATTGATTTACTTCAAAAGATATTTCAACAGTATTTTCGCCGCCTCCTTCCGATTTTTTCTTGTCAATCTTTTCCGGCATGTTCAGGTTGTTAAGCACATAACTGTTGTAGGCGGTCCAACCGTCCTCAGGTTCAGGTTCTTCAAACGTCATCGTTTTGCTGCGGGCCCGGCTTATATTGTGTTTGACAGTGTCCAGCACTCTCGCGTCAAGACTTCTGTCTTCTTCCATTACGATCTTGTTAGTAGCTGCAAAACTTCTCATCTGCACATTGCTATTCTCAAATCCCAATGATTTAACCTGCACATCCATGACCGTGTCCGGAGAAACAAGGGTAAAATTCCCCTGGGCATCACTGTATGTACCGACATTGTCGCGTTTGTTCGTTATGTTGGCAAAAGGCAGGGGACTGTTGGAAGCATCTGTGACTTTACCTCGGAAAACATTTGTGCGAAAGTTTTCAGATTGTCTTTTTGCCATTACTCCTTTGACGTCAGTTTCAGCTTTTCTTTTATAATAATCTGCGTCAGCGAATGCAGATTCAACTGTATCCTTTACGGCCGGTTTATTTAACGCAACCTTACTGCTTTCCCTGCTTAAATCCGAATTGTTATTTCTCCCTGCAGGATCTTGTTTTTGACTGGCAAGATCATCGGTCCGTCCATCTTTTGTCTCCGGTATTTTTAGCGGTACGGGTATTTTTGGGCTTTTTACAGCAACTTCAGGATCGATCGGTTCAGTATTATTGGGTTTATCGCTCGTGTTTGCATTAGTTGTTACGGTTAGTGGTTCTTGTTTAGCCCCGGCTCCCGTTGCTGCCTTGTCATCAAAAGATTTTTCTTTGAATATGCCCGCTAAACTTGAGTCATTGCCAGTGACTTCTGATTTGAACTGCGAAGAATCGGACGATTTATTTTCTTTAGATGAAGTGGACTGGGCAATTTCAATTTTGTTATCAGCCTTAAACAGAAATTGATAGGCCAATAGCCCGGCGCCCGCAACCAGGATGATCACAACTGCAGCTCTTAACCAGGGGAAGGAAGATTTTTCTGCAATAGCTATGGGAATAACTTTGGCCTGTTCAGTTTTCTCCGACAATCTCCTTCGTAACTCTGCCATGTCACTACTGGCATTAACTCCCTGTGTCGAATAACCTTCCAATGCATCAGCCAGGAACGGATCATCCAATGCTGCTTTCTCAAGGGCATGCCGTTCTTTTGCCGACAGCTGTCCCTTATGATATTTTTCAATATCGGAAGCGGCAAAGTTTTTTATGTTATTATCGTCTGCCATCAGTCTGATACAAAAATTAAAGTTTCCTGGCTCCCGGCTCCTGACTCGGAACTCCCCACTCATTCTTATCCATACATATTTTCAAATTCCTTCGTCCATTTTGAATACAGCTTCTCACATGATTCCAATCCTGGCCCGTCATCTCCACTATTTCATTGTAGCATTTCCCCTCCAGGTAAAAGAGGCGGATTGCCTCCTGCTGGTCGCTTATCAATGTCCCCAGGCAATATTCAAGTTTTTGAAAATTTTCCTCTTTTTCGAGGACACCATTCAGATGCACATTTTCTTCGTTTTGCACAAATTCTGTTTTGAACTCCACGGTTTTCAGGTTCTTAGGTGTCCGCAACTGCATCAGGCAATGGTTTTTAGCGACCTGGTGCAGCCAGCCCTTAAAATTGTCAACTTCATGTTTTTTCAATTTTGATACCAGTTCTTCGAAGATCTGTATTACGCTGTCTTTTGCGGTTTCCGGCTCTTTAAAATATTTCAGACACACCCCGTATACAAGGTCCATGTACCGTTGGTAAAGCTCACCAAGCACGGTCATGTCCCCCGATTGCTTGTAAATAGCGACGAGTTCTTTATCGGTCAGTGTATTCTGTGATATTTTTTTTAAAAAAGCCACCGTAGTTTAAAAATAGTAAATAAAAACCTCAGTTGTATTTATGCAATTGCTAAAAAAGCAACATCTCCTTTTGAAAATTGATTATGAAGCAGTTTCTTTTCATGGTTATGCCGTTAGTTATTTTAGTAATGGCATTTCATCCTGTAAATTCTTATAAGGTTACAGGAAAGGTTAGGGATGGCAGCGGTAATCCCATCAGCGATGTATTTGTAGTCGTTAAGGGTACAAAAAATGGTACTACTACTTCTACTGATGGTACTTTTAGTATAACCGTTGCAAGCCTGGATGTAACACTTGTTTTTTCATCAGTAGGATATAAATCAATTGAAGTGAACCTGGATGGCAAATCAACAATTGATGCCACGTTGTCAATTGCTGAAAAAGAATTGAGTGAAGTGGTTGTGATAGGATATGGCACCCAAAAGAAAAAAGATATGACAGGTTCAGTCGTATCTGTTTCCCCGAAACAAATAAATAGCTACCCGGTACCCAATAATCAGTTGATGGGCAAGACGGCAGGTATTCAAATCAGGGGAATTTCCTCTGTAAACGGTCGAAAAAGCAACCGGATGAATAAGCCAACAGGATTTGAAGGAGATGATTTCAATACGGAAGGATATGATAATATCACAGAGAACAGGTTTTTAAAAGTTACCGACAATCCGCTTTCAACTTTTTCAATTGATGTAGATGCAGCTTCTTACAGTAATGTCCGTCGCTTTATCAACCAGGGACAATTGCCACCCGCCGGCGCTGTGAGAATTGAAGAAATGGTCAATTATTTCAAATATGATTATCCACAGCCGGAAGGAGATCAGCCTTTTTCAATTAATACAGAAATATCGGACGCTCCCTGGAATAAAGATCATAAACTGGTACTGATTGGCCTTCAGGGAAAGAAGATCGCTACTGAGAAACTTCCCGCATCTAACCTTGTTTTCCTGATTGATGTTTCAGGTTCGATGCAGGGACCGGAAAGAATTGGCCTGGTAAAAGCTTCAATGAAAATGCTGGTTGATCAGCTGCGCGAACAGGATAGGGTAGCGATGGTTGTGTATGCGGGTGCGGCAGGCTTAGTACTCTCTCCGACAAGCGGATCAGAAAAAACAAAGATCAAAGATGCGATCGACCGCCTGGATGCAGGTGGTTCAACAGCGGGTGGTGCAGGAATCAAGCTGGCGTATAAAACGGCTAAAGAATTTTATATCAAGGGCGGAAACAATCGTGTTATACTTTGCACGGATGGTGATTTCAATGTCGGTCAAAGCAGTGACGACGCTATGGAAAAATTGATTGAAGAGGAAAGGAAGAGTGGAGTATTCCTCACTGTTTTGGGTTATGGCATGGGAAATTACAAAGACAGCAAGATGCAAAAGCTGGCAGACAAAGGAAATGGCAACCACGCTTATATAGATGGAATGAGTGAAGCAAAGAAGGTATTGGTAAATGAATTCGGGGGAACGTTGTTTACGATCGCTAAGGATGTAAAACTCCAGATCGAATTCAATCCTGCAAAAGTACAAGGGTACCGCCTGATTGGTTATGAGAACAGGATGCTGGCCAAAGAAGATTTTAATAATGATAAGAAAGATGCGGGGGAGTTAGGAAGCGGTCATACCGTTACCGCTTTATATGAGGTAATACCGGCAGGTGTAAAAGATACTTTCCTTACAAAGGTTGATCCGTTGAAATATCAGAAAAATGTAACAGAACGATTGAGTAAATCGTCACACAGCGATGAGATCATGACGGTAAAGTTCAGGTACAAAAAACCTGATGAAGACGTGAGTAAGCTGATTGAGCATCCCGTTATGGATAAAGAGGTCCCACTCGCCAAAACATCAGACAATTTCCGTTTTGCTGCTTCGGTGGCTGAATTCGGTATGCTTTTACGCAATTCTGAATTCAAAGCGAATGCTTCATTCGAAAATGTAAGCAGCATGGCAAGAAAATCTAAAGGCAATGATGATGAAGGTTATCGGTTTGAATTTATACGGATGGTGGAAAATGCAGATGCATTAGTGAAGGGTAGTAAGAAAGACAAGGACAATGGTGTCGCAAAAATACAACCGGCAGAAAAGAATTGAGCTATGCAAATTGTTTCGAGACGGCATCCAACAATAACGACAGTTATACTAACAGCCGGTTAGTGATAAGGAGCCGGTTTCTACCGGCTCCACATTTTTTGAAAGCAAAAACATCAGATATGAAACTGATCTTTACATTTTTTATCCTTTCAGTATTTGTTTCAGACGCCTCCCATTCACAGGAAGAAACGTGCTTTTTCAAGCCGGTGCTAACGTCGAATTGCAAAACGGGTTCACAAACTCCGGGGACAACGATTGTATTCAGATGTGGTGCCGGCCGAACAAGCACAGGGGTAGAGCCGTTCCTCTTCATCGATGGCGTAGTCTCCGATTTTAATGAATTGAAAAATATAAACCCGAACGATATTGCTTCAATAGAAATTTTAAAGGAATCTTCGCAGGTAGCCATTTATGGTAACCGGGGCTATAACGGAGTCATTTTAATTACTACCAAAGGCGCCCGCCTCAGAAAATTTGTAGTCAAGGATTTTTTAACTGGCGAAAAAATACCCGGAGCAACAATCTGTTTCCGATCAAATCTTGATTCAATCACGACGGTGGCAAACGAAGATGGTATTTTGTTAACCGACAAGTTAAAGATGTTAGGTCAATACAGTATGACTGTTTCTTCTGCGGGATATAAAACATTTTCAACTTCAGTTGGCGGAAAAGTGCAGGAAATATCGCTGGAACGCGATGTGAAATCCTGTCCCGAAGTGGTTGTGGTTGGTTATCCCGTTTTCAGATGCGGCAGACATTGTCCGAAAACTGGGTCTGTTTCCGATTGCGAATTGAAATATGTTGTGGACACTGCACACATAGTTGCGGGAGTTGCGATTACAAAGACTAATAAGCTCATTTCTTTAATTTATCCCAATCCGGTAGTTAGAAATAAACCATTCACCATCCAATTTGAATGCGATTATAATGCATCACTTGAACTAGTAGTCTTTGCAATGAATGGTCAACAAATCTTTAGGCAATCGCAGAAAGGTACTAAAGCACTAAATCGTTTTTCCGTCGTTGCAGATCCGAATTGGACAGCAGGTGTCTATATTGTACAGTTGCGCAACGAAACAGGAAAACTGGTTATGAATGAAAAATTAGTTGTTCAATAATTATATGAGCAAAGAATTTAAACTCACTATTCCTGATCCCTGTCATGAGAACTGGGATCACATGACGCAGACAGAGAAAGGGCGTTTTTGTGCATCCTGTCAAAAGCATGTGATAGATTTTCGCAATATGAGCGATTCGCAGCTGGCCGTTTTTTTCAAAAAACACAGTGAAAGCTCTTTATGCGGAAGGCTTTTTCATGATCAATTGGATAGAAATATTGGGATGCCTAAGAAGCAAATTTCCTGGATCAAGTACTTTTTCCAGTTTACATTACCCGCTTTTCTAATATCAATGAAAGCAGCGGCACAAGGAAATGTGAAATTTATTCAACCAGATACTATAGTAAAGCCGCGGACTGTTTTCATTCCTGCAAGGAATTGTTTCTCAAATGAAAGTCCCGTAAATAGTATGAGCAACAACAGGGCAACACAACCCGTAATAGCCGTGAACATGCCTGAATTTGCTTTTCTGACAAAAGCTAACCCGCAGCTGCCGGTGAACCAAGTCTTAGCAGGAAGGGCAGGAGGCATAATAATAATTGAACCACCAGAGAAAAATAAAATACCAAAACAAATTTCCCTGCTTACCCAAAAACTTATGGATTCCGCTTTTAAATTCTTCAAAGTATTTCCTAATCCGGCTTCTCAAGGGACGAGCCTGCATATTGAATGGAAGCAAACTGAAGAAGGGTATTTTACATTCGAATTGATTGATGTTTCAGGAAAGAAAGTTTACTCCAAAGAAATATGGATTGATGAAGAAGCAAGGCTTCTGAATCTCGAAGTACCTTCCGTCAGACCAGGGAATTATTTTTTGCGTGCGGCAAATAAACGATCTGGTAAGACCTTTACGGAAAGAATTTCCATTCAATAGGCAGCTCCTGCGACGACGCCACGGTGAAACTGATAGGCTCTGCGGTCCCCGCGTTGCGGCCTTGCCACGCTGCGTGAAATGACTATAACTAAGCATGAAGAGTTTTGGAACACGAAGGACACGAAGAATGCACAAAGAACACAACGTGGAGTCCTTTGGGACTTTGTATTCACATAATACATTACATCGTGTCCTTCGTGGTCCTTTGTGGCCTTTGTGCTCCTGTATTATTTGCGGGATGATTTTGTTGAAACTGATTACGCTTATTTAAATGCCGGATGGAAATTTTCCAGCGTCTTTCGTAAGAACTTCCTGTCAAGATGAGTATAAATTTCAGTGGTCGTAATACTTTCATGTCCCAGCATTTCCTGGACCGCACGAAGATCAGCACCGCCTTCGACCAAATGTGTGGCGAACGAATGACGGAATGTATGAGGCGAAACCGTTTTTTTAATACCCGCTTTCGTGGTAAGCTCCTTGATGATTAGAAATATCATTATCCGCGACAATTTGGTACCCCTTCTGTTCAAAAAGACGATATCCTTATTCCCCGGCTTAACTGGCACATGAACGCGTATGTTTTTCAGATAAATCTTTACATACTTCACTGCGCTTTTGCCAACTGGCACCAATCTTTCCTTATCTCCCTTACCCAATACCCTGATAAAACCAGCATCAAAATACAATTGTGAAATCCTTAAATTGACCACTTCAGTTACGCGCAAACCGCAACTGTACATCAATTCAAGTATGGCTTTATTACGTCCGCCTTCCGGTTTACTGAGATCGATCTGGGCTATGATTTCTTCAATCTCATCAAAACTTAATACATCTGGTAATGCCCTTTTAAGTTTCGGAGCTTCCAGCAGGGTGGTAGGGTCAGTTTTTGAAATGCTTTCTAACGCGCAATATTTGTAAAAGGAACGTATACCCGAGATGATTCTTGACTGGGAAGAGGGGGTCATTCCCAATTCAGCTACCCATTTGATGAATTGCTGAAGGTCCTTGAGTCTTAATTCTGATGGTTTTTTTGATGATTTGCTCAGCTGAAGGTATTCAGTCAGTTTATCAATGTCGTGTAAATAAGCTTCTGTAGAATTATCAGATAATGACTTTTCCAGCTGCAGCCATGCTTTGAACCCTTTTTTGTACGAATCCCACATAAGGCAATTTCGTCCCGGTATCTATCGGGATCATTTCAGTTCGATCTTTTTCTCCAGTTCTTTCCAGTCATCGTTGATCTTTACTTTTACCCATATTCTCGAAGGGGTGACATTGACGGAATCTATCGTCTCATGAATGGCTTTATAATTTGGGCTGATATCTTGTCCAAAAGTCATCATGGCTTTTTTGCCCGTGGTCATTTCTTCAATAAAAATGTTTCCGCGGTCGGTATAAGCCACTATTCCTTCTGCTACGGAAAATTTTGGGTCCAACCCGTTAATGGCGCTGGCTTTTGGTGAAATAGTTCCTTTTTTATTAAACGGGATTTTTAATGAATAGCCACGACCGCTGCTGCAATCATTGAATAAAAGCCACACATAACTCGTATCATTAAACGAATAGCGAATAAAGTCTTTGTCGAGATGCAGCGAAGCGCCCAGAATGTCGGAAAGGGCCAGCTTACGATTAACACCCATGCCATCATAGCTCCATATCACCGAGTCAGCTGTACAATTCCTGGAGCTGATGTAGACGTAAGGTTTCAATGGATGATCATCCTTTGTAAATTTTATCGTGTCCTTCATACAGGTAGTATCACAAAATGTAGCCGGACCCGACGAAGAATTGCATGAAGTAAATGCCAATGCGATGGTGGTGATAACAACAAGGGCAGCAAGTACAAATCTCATAGTTATTTCATTTAAGTCCGGCAAAAATAGATCATGAATAGTTTTAAGCTCAAATTTCTTTTAAAAGGAGTTGTCCATAAGCGGAATACCGACCTTGCACCAGCAAGCTACTCACGACTCACCACTCACCTCTCACGACTCACCACTCACCTCTCACGACTCACCCCTCACCCCCCCTCACAAAAACACATCTTCAAGCAAAAAAAACTCCGGATCCTTATCCTTGAACAACGTGATCGCAAGAATATTGTATTGTATCCATTTGTGACCGGGATTGAGAAAAAGATACTCGTCGGCAGCCCGTTGCAGGTTCTTGAACTTTTTCTTTTTTACGCTGTCTTCCGGATAACCAAACGGAGAAAAATGACGGGCTTTCACTTCAAAAAAATGTAGGAAATTATTTTTCGTCGCGATGATGTCAAGCTCAAATTGTTTGTGCCTCCAGTTTCGATGCAATATTTCATAACCATTTTCCTGCAACCACTGGATCGCCAGGTTTTCTGCCTCTTTACCGAATTCATTATGTTCAGCCATGCACTATCTTTATCCTAAAGTAAAGAATTTTATGACTGGAATTGCAAGGTTAACCGGAACGGTAAAACATTATGATTGGGGCGGCTATGCCTTTATTCCGTCGCTGCTGGGAATAACCAATAAAAACCACCAACCTTTTGCAGAATACTGGATGGGCATTCATCCCTTAGGAATCTCAAAAATTCTTTTGCCGGATGGAGAAACAAAACTGCTGACTGAATATGCGGGTAACATTCCGTATTTACTTAAAGTGCTGGATGTAAGAGACATGCTCTCCATACAGGTTCACCCTTCCAAATCATCGGCTGGAGTAGAATTTGAAAGGGAGAACAAGGAAGGTATTCCATTGGATTCTCCTCGGCGGAACTATAAAGATGATAATCACAAGCCGGAAATGCTCGTAGCGCTGGGTGATTTTTATTTACTGCATGGATTTAAGACACCAAAATTATTGCTTGCGATACTAGAAGTGGTTCCTGAATTAAATTTCCTGCTCCCGGTATTCGGTAAGGAGGATTATGCGGGGTTGTATAAAATGATTATGACGATGCCGGGCGAAGAAATTAACCAGCGATTAAGACCCCTTTTGGACAGGATCGTTCCGCAATACAAGGAAAATAAGCTGGGAAAAAAGAGTGAGGACTTTTGGGCCGCCAGGGCAGCTCTTACTTTTTCAAAAGACAATAATATTGACCGCGGTATCTTTTCCATCTACCTTTTTAACCTTGTGTATCTGAAAAAAGGAGAATCCGTTTTCCAGGGCGCAGGTTTGCCACATGCCTACCTTGAGGGACAAAATGTTGAACTGATGTCTGATTCAGATAATGTATTACGCGGTGGGTTGACGACAAAACATATTGATGTGAACGAATTATTAAAACATGTAAAATGTGAGCCCACTGTACCGAATATTCTAAAAGGGGAAGAAACGGCGGCGCATGTAAAATTATTCAGGCCGCCGGTAAAAGATTTCCAGATGACCGTTACAGAGCTGGAAAAAGATAAGACCGTTCGATTCGTCGCAAAATCAACAGAGATAATACTTGTGACAGAAGGGGAGACGCAGATCGTTGATACAGAAATAAAATTAGCACCCGGCCAACCCGCTGCAGTCGTGTTAAAAAATAGTTCGTATACATTAAAGGGTGTTGCCGGCAAGACCATAGTTTTTACAGCTTCTTCGCCCATGCACAATGGTTAATAATTAAGCCATTTAATTGCCTCAATTCTTTTATTTTTGCAACGAAACAACGAATATGAAACTTAACAGGTCAATACTAATCATCTTCTTATTATCACTGTTAGCGGCTGCTTTATATCGACTTATTCCGGACAAACCCGAAGGTTTTTTCCCGCAAATGGCAATGGCCTTGCTTGGCGGAGCTCTTATAAAGGATAAAAAATGGGCTTTTATTCTCCCGGTCCTTTCTTTATTCATATCTGACCTCGCTTTTCAGCTACTTTACCAGGCGGGGATGACGAGTAAGCTTGGGTTTTATGATGGGCAATGGGTTGTTTATCTTGCTTTTGTGGCAATCACCTGTTTCGGATTCTTAATGAAGAAAGTAAACATGCTGAATGTCGCTCTTTTCTCCATAGCCGGATCCATATTTTTCTTTCTTATCACCAATTATATTACCTGGGAAGTAGGACAGGGCTTTGCCCGGCCCCATACATTCGATGGCCTGATGCAATGTTACAGCGATGGTATCTTGTTTTATCGTCAGTTCGGGTTGATAAAGGGCTTTGACGCGAATTTTATCCTGGGTGATGTTGTCTGGGCGTTTATCCTGTTCGGATTGTATTCGTTGCTCACAAAAGTCTTTGTTGAGCGGAAACCACACATGGCGTAACTAGATAGTAGGAATTATTTTACCGCTGCATTGTTGCTATGATCGTCTGTTGCGCCCTCCCGATTACTGTCGGTACAGGGTCTGTTCCTTTTTCAGCCTATGCGAGGCTTTTATTTTGACTGGGATAGGCCTGTACTTGTAGTGTTAATGGAAATTTACTGACGTCGCAAAAGATCAGTTTATTGCAAATGTTTTTCTATGTCTGCCTTTTCAATATAACCAATGTTTGTCCACGTGAGTACTTTGTTTTTATAGAGTTGTAAAACGGGTAAGGCATCTATTCTTAATTCTTCACAGAGGGCTGCGTTGTCGTCTGCATTAATCCGGATCACTTCAACTTTATCAGCCATGTCTTTCGAAATTTCCTTAATATAGGGTTCCATTCTTTTGCAGGGTGCACACCAATCGGCATAGAAATCTATCAAAACTAATTTGTCCGAATCTAGTTGAGCATTAAATTGTTCTTTGGTCATTCTGCTTAATCTGCTTATGTCGCCTGCCGTTTCAGGAAAGTTGGCAGCCCTCCATTTCATCATTCCACCATCTAACTCATATACTTCTTCAAAGCCTTCTGAACGCATTTTATGGGCTGCTGACGAACTTCTGCCTCCGCTTAAGCAATAAACAAAAACGGGCCTTGATTTGTCAAGCGATGAAATTTGCTTGTTAAAGTCCTTTTCGTTCCAATCAATGTTGCTGGCGTTTTGTAAATGTCCTCTTGAAAATTCTTCTGGTGTCCGCACATCAATTATCTGGCCGGCCGGAAGTTCTTTTATTTTCTCTGCGAATTCGGCAGGAGGGAGATTCGTTTCGGTACTTTTACCTTGCTCATTGCCGCAATTGTGAAGTAAGATCGTAATTGTTACCAACCCGATCGGGATTAGTTTCTTCATTTAGTTTGAATATTGAATGATTATTTGCTGAAGGGTTTTGGCGGGAACAACTCCTGATTGTCTCCATTTTATTTCTCCGTTTTTAAAAAGTATCAGGGTGGGTACTCCCTGGATCTGAAAAGTGGATAGCACGCGGGGATACTTGTCAACATCTATTTTTATGATTTTTGCTTTGTCACCAATTTTTGATTTTAGTTCTTCCAAAATTGGTTTCATCAATTTACAAGGTCCACACCACTCAGCAAAGAAATCAACGAGGGTAGGAGTCTCGCTATTTATGATTTCAGAAAAAGTTTCTGCCATTTTTATTCTGTTTTTGCTTCTTCAAATCCAACCTCAGTACCAGTTATTTCTAACTTATGCATTGGTGCTTCCTCGCGGGTTGCCACAAAGCAATTTCCTGCTGCACAACCGAAAGCGAACAATCCCATGGCTGCAAAGTATCCGCCCACTGCTACTCCCATCCATTGCTTATCCATAATAGATTGCACAATTACATAAATTCCGATTACAAGGTATAATATCCTTGCGACTGTCCATCGGGACAAGATTCTTTCTTTCATGTTTCTATTTGTTAACGGGCATGTTATTCAATTTGGTCATAATAGCATTTCTTCAGCCTATTTTGATTTCGGGAATCATTGTAATTTTTGATTTCACCGAATTGGAAATTAAACAGGCTGCTTCTGATTTTTGTAAAACCCGTTCGGCCCTTTCGCGGTTTTTTTCATCTGTAATAGTAACAGTAGGTTCAAGGACAATTTCAGTCATCATGAATCTCCCATCTATTTGTTCTAATCTGCCTTTTGCTTTACAATTAAAACTCACAAATTCTAATTTGGAGTTTTCCGCGATCGCCAAAAAAGTGGTCATCAGGCAACTGCTCACGGCAGCTGTAAACAGGTGTTCCGGGGACCATATGCCTGGAACTCCTTTCGGAAATTCAGGGGGCGTGGCAACTTCAATGCAGCTGGTTGTATCTCCATTGGATAGATTTAATTCGGGCGAACACATTATGCCTTTACGTTCTTTATTCCAGTGAATATCTACATTATAATAGTGGGGTTCCATAATTATCTGATTTTACTTTGTAAGCTACTCCACGCACCGCCATTATATACTTGGGTGTAGCCGTTGGATCCCAGGATACTTTTTGCTGATGCACTTCTCATGCCGCTTGCACAGCAGGTAATGATTGGTTTGTTTTTGTCTTTCAGTTTGCTTAAATTAATGTTGAGGGTATCAACGGAAATATTGATTGAGCCTTTGATATGTCCCGCTGCATATTCACTTTTGCTGCGAACATCTAAAATAACTGCACCCCGCTTTACCAGCCCGGCATAGTCTACTTTAGGGCCAAAGCCGAGCATGTTTTTTATTGTTTGTATCATTGTTTTATACTGTTTGAGATTGATAATAATTTATATCCAGCCAGGAACCCCCATTGCAACATTCAATTCCCTGTTGTGCGAGTATTTGAGTAGCTTTTCCACTGCGGTTGCCGCTTGCACAGCATAATATGAAGGGTTGTTTCAGATTTTTCAGTTCATCTAACCTTTGCTGGATTTCGTGCAAAGGAATGTTGATGGAATTGGCAACATTACCCCCCCTGAATTCTTCGGGGGTCCGCACATCTATGATGGTGCCCTTGTTTTCTTTGATGAGTTTTTCTGTGTTCATTATTGTTAAGATTTAGTTTTCTTTTTTTTAAAAATATTCAGGAGCAGTGCCCCCATCATTGCGCCATACAACGTACTGTTCATTGGTTTTGAAGTAATGGCACAAGTGCCGCTGGCACAACCCACAAAGTAGTAGTAAAGATACCCGCCTGTTGCTCCTATCATAATGCCGACAATAGTCAGCTTGTGCTTTAATATAAAATTCATTTCTGGAATTGTTTAATTTTTTCACCCAGATCAAATACCTGCGGCGTATCGTTGAGTTTTGATCTAATAATACTGCTTCCCGCTGCACTTCTGTAGCCACCTGCACAATGGACTACAATTGGTTTGTTCACCGGTATTTCATTGGTACGTTCTCTTAATTCGTGCATGGGAATGTGAATAGCGTTGGTAAATATTTTTCCTGTTTTTATTTCTGAATCATTGCGAATATCAATGATGGTGAAGGTGTTTTCGTTTTTTATTAATTCGTCAATATCGATAGATTGCATTTTGGCGTTTCCGTATTCAGCAACAAATGCCAATTCAATTTGTTTTTCATAACCGACTTTCGCTGCACGTTCAATAAGTTGATCTAATACAGTTTCATTTTCAGCAGCTAAATAAAATTTCTCTCCAGGGTTTACAATGCTGCCCAGCCAGGTTTCGAACTTGGTATCGTTCATCAGGTTGATGGCATTTTTTAAATGAGCTTTTTTAAAATGACTCTGCGGCCTTGAATCTATAATTAAAATGTCCGGGTTTAGAGATTTAACACAAGCCTGGCAGGTGACCGGTGCGCGCTTTGGTACACTTGAAATGCTTAGCGAGAAAGTTTCCGCACCTTTTTTGTTTACGGCCACATCAAACGGGAAATACTTTGGAATAAATGGCTGGTCTGCCAGCAATTCTTTTACAAAGTCTTCCTCCCTCATGTTTTGAAGGCTCCAGTTGCTGATTTTTTCTGCACCAATGGTACTGCGGGTTTGTTCACTTAATTCTTTTCCGCAGAGGCTACCCGCGCCGTGTGCGGGATACACCATCACATTATCGGGTAAGGTCATTAATTTGCTGCGCAGCGAATGATACATCTGCTTTGCCAGGTCTGTTCTTGCTGCAATAATAGTACCCGCGTTTTCTCTTAGATCCGGTCTACCACAATCGCCAATGAATAATGTGTCTCCGGTAAAGACAGCTTGTTCTTTGTCGTTTTCATCAATAGTTACAATACTGATACTATCGGGTGAATGCCCTGGCGTGTTTAATGATTTTAGCGTGATTTTGCCTAACACAATTGCGTCGCCTTCATCAAATGTCTGGTGCGGGTATTCAGCACCAACTAATCCGCTTACATAAATTGTTGCACCCGTTGTTTTGTAAATTTCCAGATGACTGCTTACAAAATCTGCATGGGGATGCGTTTCGATCACGGCTGTAATCTTTGCATGCTGCAATTTTGCAAAATCATAGTAAGGTCGGGGGTCTCGTGCCGGGTCAATCAGCGCAATTTCTCCATGGCTCATAATTGCATAAGAATAATGAGCTAAGTTTTTATCTTCAAATTGTTCGATTAGCATTTTAAAGTTATTTCTTTAGTAGTACAAATTTAGAATAGTGTTTTCCCCAGTTCGGCAACTTTGGTTACATAGACACAGATATATTTTAATGCTTGTCAAATAACCACATTTTGACGGCGATAACAACAAGCAATAAGGAAAATACCTTTTTCAAAATGTCCTGCGGAATTTGTGTGGCAAACTTTGCCCCAAAGTACCCGCCTGCAAAAAAGAAAACTGCCATAATTAAAGCGACCTTTATATCAACATATCCTTTTTGATAGTATTGAAATGCGGCTAATGCGCCAACGGGCAATACCATCATCATCAGTGCTGTGCCCTGCGCCATCTGCTGAGAATATCCCAAGAACAATACAAGGGCGGGGATGATCACTATGGCCCCTCCCAGGCCAAGTAGACCACTCAGCAGACCGGCTCCCGCACCAATAATGGCAATAATGGCAACCTGTTGAAATTCCATACTACTTTTCATTTTTCCTCGTTGAAATACCAAATGGCCAATACAATGGACAAAAGCCCATAAAACTTGTTAAAATAAAAATACCCGCAAATACTAAAAGAATGATTGCTGCAGTGCCTGAAATCTGGTGAGTAAGAAAGAGTACAGCAACTACGATTGCGGCAAGTATCCTCACAACTTTGTCCGCAGTTCCCATATTTGGTTTCATTTGTTTGATCTTTTGAAGTGAATAATCTATTACCATGCAAAAGTCAAACAATCAAAATTGCCGTACCGCAACTTTTGTTACACAAGTGAGATTTTATTTCTGCCAAGTTTCACCAGGCCGTCGTCTTCCATTTGTTTTAACAGGCGTGAAACGACAACCCTGGCTGTGCCTAATTCATTAGCCAATTGTTCATGAGTCACATAAAGGGTATGGCTTTGGGTGAGTTCACATTTCTTCTTGATGAAGTTCAATAGCCGTTCATCCATTTTCTTGAACGCAACTGCATTTACTACTTCTAATAATTCTTCAAACCGCTTGTGATACAAACGAAATATGTAGTCAAGCCATTCAGGGTATTCCTTAATCAACGAAGTCACTTTGTCAACCGGGATAAAAAGTATTTCAGTTTCTTCCTCGGCTATGGCTTTTACTTTGCTTGTATCGTGGTGAATGCCACCTAAAAAAGACATGATACAACTTTCTCCTGATTTGATATAATACAGGAGAATCTCTCTGCCATCATCATCAGCCCGCATAACTCTCATGCTTCCGCTAATCACGATCGGTATAGACTTTATATAAGCGTTTTCATTTAAAATGACATCTCCTTCTGAAAACTTTTTAAAAGTTCCATAAGCAGAAAGCTTTTCCTTTATTTCAGGTGAAGATCTGAATTCAATTAGATTTTCCAATTCCATCTTGCAAAGTTACGATTTGTCCAGTGTGTGCAGGAGAAGCAATTAGGGTAATTACGGATTGACTTACCTGTTCAAAATAATTAATTCACGAACCTTTTAGGTTACCGCAATTTGCCGGAAATGATCATCCTTAATTGATAAGGTGCTGGTGTCTGGGTTGCATTTATTGTTCTCATGGTGATAAAGGGATTTATCATGCCCAATTTATCACGAAAAAAGATTCTTCTTATCCTGCAAATAACCTTCATCATCCAACAGATCGGTGCCATCAGCCGCCTCCGTAGCTAATTCATCACATCGATTATTAAACGGATTGTCCGCATGACCTTTCACCCATACAAATTTGATGAACTGCGTTTTTGCCAGGTGGTGGTATTGCAGCCAAAGGTCCTTATTCTTTTTACCACCTTTAAAATTAGTGGCGATCCACGTATTCAACCATCCCTTTTCCACTGAATTCACCACATATTGACTATCGGAGTATATTTTAATCTGTTGCCCTTGCTTTTTCATGGCTTCAAGTCCCGCAAGCACAGCCATCAATTCCATTCGATTGTTGGTGGTGAGCTTGAATCCCTGTGATAATTCTTTTCGATGCTGCCCCACCATCAATATCACGCCATAACCTCCCGGTCCCGGGTTGCCTCGTGAAGCTCCATCTGTATACATTGTTACAACATTGCTCGACATTCAGGATTCATTTTCGGAGTTAAAAACCAATTTGATTTGTCTTGATTAACCCCGGTCTTAAGACCGGGGTTAGCGATCATATAATCAGATCGGGTCTTAACCCCTATACTTGCTGCCATATCTTACTTATTCAGAAAATCTCCTAAACCTTCAACCTTAAACCTTCAAGCTTTAAACCTTAAACCTGAAACACCCCCGTCTTCAATTCCCTGATCTCCGCATTGTTATTGGCCGCCGCGATCCCTTCACTGATAACGTTTCTTGATTCTACCGGATCAATGATCGCATCCACCCAGATCCTTGCCGCCGCATAATAAGGTGAGGTCTGTTTTTCGTATTTATTTTTTATGTCGTTCAACAGTTTTTGTTCAGCTTCCGGAGTAATTTCTTTGCCCTTTGCTTTCAGTGAAGCAACTTCTATCTGCAATAATGTTTTTGCGGCAGCATCGCCACCCATCACCGCGATCCTGGCTGAGGGCCATGCATAGATAAACCTGGGATCATACGCTTTGCCGCACATAGCATAGTTGCCGGCACCGAAAGAGTTGCCTATGACGATCGTTATTTTGGGAACAATTGAATTGGCGACAGCGTTCACCATTTTGGCGCCGTCTTTAATAATGCCTGCATGTTCACTGCGGCTTCCTACCATAAACCCGGTGACGTCCTGCAAAAATACCAACGGTATTTTCTTTTGATTGCAATTAAGGATGAACCTTGCCGCCTTATCGGCACTGTCATTATAGATCACACCACCCATCTGCATCTCTGTGTCTGATCGTCCCGATCTGACACCTTTCTTTGCCTTCACCACCAACCGCTGATTTGCCACGATTCCCACGGCCCACCCATCAATTCTTCCATAACCGCAGACAATGGTCTTACCATAATCTTCCTTGAATTGTTCAAATTCGGAGTCATCCACGATACGTTCGATCACTTCAACAATGTCATATGGTTTGCCCTCAGAAGGAAACAAACCATACAAGTCTTCCGGACTTTTCTTCGGCGCCACTGATGAGATACGGTCAAACCCTGCTTTTACTGTTGATCCGAGCATACTCATCATCTTCCTGATATGATCCATACATTCCTGCTCGGTTTTGAATTTATAGTCAGCAATGCCACTGATCTCTGTATGCGTCACCGCACCACCGAGAGTTTCATTGTCGATTTCTTCACCAATAGCTGCCTTCACCAGGTACGGACCGGCAAGGTAAATTGAACCATTGCCTTCAACCATCAATGTTTCGTCGCTCATGATGGGTAAATAAGCACCACCGGCCACGCATGCTCCCATTACCGCCGCGATCTGGGTAATACCCATCCCACTCATCTTTGCGTTATTGCGAAAAATGCGTCCAAAATGTTCTTTGTCTGGAAATATTTCGTCCTGCATCGGCAAAAAAACACCCGCGCTGTCTACCAAATAAATAATTGGTAAATGGTTTTCCATCGCTATCTCCTGCATCCGAAGATTCTTTTTACCGGTAATGGGGAACCATGCGCCGGCTTTAACTGTTTGATCATTGGCTACGATGATACATTGCCTTCCGCTTACATAACCCATACCAGCCACGGTGCCGCCTGCGGGACATCCGCCCTGTTCGGCATACATTTCATATCCTGCAAAGGCGCCGATCTCAATAAAAGGTTTATCCTTATCAGCGAGATAGTCAATCCTCTGTCTTGCGGTTAGTTTATTCTTTTCTTTCTGTTTGTCCGCTGATTTTTTTCCCCCACCCTCATATATCTTTTCCAGTCGCTGTCGCATCGTACTCAGCGATTGTTTCATGACGTCTTCGTTACGGTTAAATTCCAGGTTCATTGTTCTCATTGTTGAGGGGCAAAGATAGGAGAGGAAGTCGGGAGTCTATAGTCCGGAGTTCATAGTCGATAGTCTGGAGTCGGGAGACAGAAGTCTGACTTGAAAAATCTATATGTCAGCTTCATTGAATGACAAACGAATGTCTGTGACTTTTGATTCTACCTTCCGGTATTTTACACCGGCACTGTCAAGCATCTTTTTGGAAGCTTTGGAAGGATCCGTTCCTGCATATTTATCCGACAAATAGATCACTTCTGTTATCCCCGACTGTATAATTGCTTTTGAACACTCATTGCAGGGGAACAACGCCGTATAAATCTTACATCCTTTCAGATCCATTCCAATATTATTCAGTATCGCATTTAGTTCGGCATGGCAGACGTACGGATATTTTGTGTCCAGAAAATCCCCCGTTTTCTCCCAGGGAAACTGATCATCATCGCAACCCATCGGGAGTCCGTTATAACCTGCTCCTACAATTTTATTTTTGTCGCTTACAATGCAGGCGCCGACCTGGGTGCTGGGATCTTTACTCCGCTTAGCGGATAATAAAGCCACCCCCATAAAATATTCATCCCAGGAAATATAGTGTTGTCTTTTATTCAATGTAAGTGTTTTATTAGTTAAAGTAGGCGGCTGCTAAATACGAATTTAAAGCATTGAGTGAAATTGAGATGCGCTTTTTAATGACCGTATAGCAGTTTTTTGCCGGGGAGTCGGGAAGGCGATAAGAAAAACGCAATCTAAAAATAACTCCTTACCATCTTTTCGCCTTCCCGGCCATCTTAAAAAGGGGACACGGCTTAATTGCAATCATTTTCTTCCCCGATATTTGGGTGAATAATCAGTCTATGCAATATATGATCATCGAAAGATTTCGTCCCGGTAAGGTCAGGGAGATGTACCTGCGTTTTGCTGATAAGGGCAGGATGTTGCCTGACGGGGTTAAGTATATCGACAGTTGGATCAATGAACCCGTAACGGTTTGTTACCAGGTAATGGAAGCTGCATCTGTAGAAAGCCTGCAGGTATGGATAGATAATTGGAAAGACCTGGTAGATTTTGAAATAGTACCGGTCATTTCTTCTGCGGAAGCAAAG
>JANWHX010000121.1 GCA_025450235.1 Chitinophagaceae bacterium
ATGATGTTCCTACAGTTTTTTGTTTGGGGCGCATGGTACGTCACGATGGGTACTTACCTGGATAAGGTTCTTCATGCGACTGGTGTGCAGGTCGGCGCCGCTTACAGTGCCATGGCGATTGCCACGATCTTCTCTCCTTTTTTCGTGGGTATGATTGCAGATAGATTCTTTTCTGCACAAAAGGTACTCGGAGTGCTGCACCTTATTGGAGGAGCACTATTGTATTATCTTTCGACACTTGACAATCCCTCTTTCTTTTACTGGATTGTGCTCCTGTATTCATTGATGTATGCACCCACGCTGGCCTTAGTCAACTCCGTGGCTTTTCGCCAGATGAGCGATCCCAGTAAAGAATTTCCTTCTGTACGCTTTTTGGGTACCCTGGGATGGATCGCCGTTGGCCTGATGATTGACAGAGTTTTTAAAATATCAACTGAACAGCTATCTACCACATTTATAATTGCGGCCGTTGCGTCAGGAGTTTTAGGATTGATGAGCTTCACCCTACCGGATACACCTCCCAAAGCAAAAGGGACCAAAACAACGTTTGCACAGGTGCTGGGTGCTGATGCATTGGTTCTTTTTAAAAACAAAGATTTTGTAGTCTTCTTTATTGCTTCTGTCCTTATTTGCATTCCTCTTTCTTTTTATTATAGCCTTACCAATCTTTTCCTGACTGAAACAGGAATGAAGAACGTAACAAGCAATATGACCTGGGGACAAGTGTCCGAAGCAGTCTTTATATTGTTAATACCCTTTTTCTTTCGCCGGCTCGGAGTAAAATGGATGATCGCTATCGGTATGCTGGCATGGACCATACGCTTTGTGCTTTTTGGGTATGGTGATGCAGGCCCGGGCTTGTGGATGTTGTTTGCCGGCATCTTATTACATGGAGTTTGTTTCGATTTCTTTTTTGTTACTGGCCAGATATATACCGACAGTAAAGCAGATATCAAAATTCAAAGTTCAGCACAGGGACTAATCACCATGGCGACATACGGTGTAGGCATGTGGATTGGCACCTTGTTATCCGGCTATGTAAAGGATTATTTTACCGTTGAACAGATATCCAACTGGAAAAGCATCTGGCTGGTGCCGGCAGGCATAGCCGCTGTCGTATTGATATTATTCGTCATGTTATTCAACGACAAAAAAACGACAGGCGGTTGATGGAATTTTTATATTAGACGTAACTTCACAAGAATGTTTGCCAATATGAATAAGCCAAAAAGAAGAGATGCCCTGAAAACATTAGCTGCCGGGGCTCTGTCCGCTGCATCAGCGCCTTTCTTATCTTCGTTCTCCAATAAAGATTTCCTGGAAAGCAGTTCCCCACTCAAAGGTAATGTCAACCACTCCGTTTGTCAATGGACCTATAATTTTTTGCCCCTGGACGATTTGTGCAAGGCGGTGAAGAAAATCGGGTTCAGCGCCATTGACCTGGTCCCTCCCAAAGATTGGCCCACGTTGCAAAAACATGGCATTTTCTGTTCCATGTGCTACATAGGCGGGAAAGTAAGTCTTACCGAAGGGTGGAATAATAAGAATTTTCACGCAGGCCTCATCAAAGACTTTAGTGAAACGATACCGTTGGTGCCAAAAGCGGGGTATAAGAACCTGATCTGCTTCAGCGGCAACCGGAATGGCATGGATGATGAAACGGGCCTGAAGAATTGCGTGGAAGGATTGAAACAAATCCTTGGCCTTGCGGAAAAAAACAATGTCATCATTCAAATGGAATTGCTGAACAGCAAGGTGAATCATAAAGACTACATGTGCGACAAAACCCCATGGGGAGTGGAATTGGTGAAGAGGCTTGGTTCGCCCAATTTTAAATTACTTTACGACATTTATCACATGCAGATAGATGAAGGTGATGTGATCCGGACGATCCGTGATAATCAGCAGTACATCGGGCATTATCATACAGGCGGTGTACCTGGCAGGCATCTTATTGATGAAACGCAGGAATTATACTATCCTGCAATCATAAAAGCAATTCTCGAAACAGGATTTAAGGATTACATAGCGCAGGAATTTGTTCCCGATCAGAAAGATGATGAATCAAAGATCGCGGCACTGGAAAAGGCGGTGAGGATTTGTGATGTATGAGGACGTGAGTGGTGAGTCGTGAGTCGTGAATCGTGAGAGGATCACTAAAGTTCTGGCGGTACTTAGGAATGAAGGTTCAATTGACGAAAGTGATATCGTGATTTGTATGCCGTGAAGCTTGAGAGGGTTTCCAAAGTTCAGACTCTACTCACCGCTCACGACTCACGATTCACGAAAACGCGATATCGTGATTTGTAAACCGTGAAGCATGAGGGGTCTTCCAAAGTTCAGACTCTACTCACCGCTCACGACTCACGATTCACGAAAACGCGATATCGTGATTTGTAAACCGTGAAGCATGAGGGGTCTTCCAAAGTTCAGACTCTACTCACCACTCACAACTCACAACTCACAACTGAAGCACATAAAATAAACTAAACCCATACAATTAACATGGCAGACAATACATTCGACGCAATTGTGGTTGGCTCTGGTATCAGTGGTGGCTGGGCCGCCAAAGAACTGACTGAACGTGGGCTGAAAGTGATCATGCTGGAAAGAGGTCACAATATTGAGCACATAAAGGATTATGAGTCGACCAATAAACCTACCTGGGAATATCCTCATCGGGGCGGTCGCACGCAACAAATGATCAAGGAGTATCCTGTATTAAAAAGAGACTACCCGTTGAATGAACGAAGCCTGCATTGGTGGGTGAAAGACAGTGAGTGCCCCTATACAGAAACCAAACGCTTTGACTGGTTCCGCGGCTATCATGTTGGGGGACGTTCATTGATGTGGGGACGTCAAACTTATCGATGGAGTGATATCGATTTTGAGGCAAATGCTGTCGACGGCCATGGTGTTGATTGGCCGATCCGTTATAAAGAAATTGATCCCTGGTACACTCATGTTGAAAAATTCGCGGGTATCCAGGGAACGGTAGAGAACTTGCCCCAGCTTCCGGATAGTCATTTCCTTCCCGGTATGCCATTAAACATTGTAGAAAAAGACGTGGCTGCCCGGATCAAGCAACATTATGATAATAAGAGAACACTTATCATCGGCCGTACTGCGCATGTGACAGCGCCAATACCCGGTAGAACACCTTGTCAGTACCGGAATATGTGCGCCAATGGTTGTCCTTTCGGCGCATACTTTAGTACACAATCTTCTACTTTGCCTGCTGCGATGGCAACCGGTAAGCTCACACTTCGTCCATTCTCGATCGTTACCGAAATAATTTATGATAAAGATTCAAAGAAAGCAAAAGGAGTAAGGATACTAGATGCAGAAACCAATCAAACCCATGAGTTTTTCAGCAAAGTGGTTTTCCTGTGCGCGTCAGCATTTAACTCAACCTGGGTATTGATGAACTCTGCAACGGATATATGGCCCGAAGGACTGGGCAGCAGTTCGGGTGAATTAGGACATAATGTAATGGACCATCATTTTCGTTGCGGGGCCAATGGAGATGTGGAAGGTTATGATGACAAATATTATTATGGTTTTCGCCCGACGGGTTTTTATGTCCCACGATTCCGAAACCTGCCCGGTGATGAAAAAAGAGGATACCTGCGTGGATTTGGATACCAGGGAGCGGCTAATCGCCAGGGTTGGTCAAGAGAAGTGAGAGAAATGAACATTGGCGCTGACCTGAAAGATATGCTTGCTGAACCAGGGCCGTGGCGAATCGGTGCCACAGCCTTTGGAGAAATTCTTCCTTATCATGACAACACCATTTCACTTGATAAAGCCAAAAAAGATAAATGGAACTTGCCTGTACTGGCGATGAACGTAACGATAAGAGAAAATGAAAAGACCATGCGGGTGGATATGCAAAATGATATGAAGGAGATGCTGGAAGCCGCGGGAGTAAAAAATGTGGATACATATGACAATGAGTATTTCCCGGGTATGGGCATTCATGAAATGGGAACAGCGAGAATGGGTAAAGATCCAAAGACATCTGTGTTGAATGCCAATAACCAGGTATGGGATTGTAAAAATGTATTTGTTACTGATGGAGCATGTATGACTTCCGCTGCTTGTGTAAATCCTTCATTAACCTATATGGCATTAACCGCGAGAGCGGCCGCTTTTGCCGTTGATGAATTAAACAAAAAGAACATCTAACTCTAACCTTTTAATTTCATTATATGGACAGAAGAGAACTATTGAAATTGATAGCCCTGGCAACCGGGACCGCTTTTGTGGGTGGAGAATTCTTCTTATCAGGTTGCACAAATCCTGAAGCCGGACCTTCGGTGGAATTTTCGCAGGATGATGTAGCTTACCTCGATGAGGTGGGAGAAACTATCTTACCCAAAACCAATTCGCCGGGAGCCAAGGAGGCGAAAATCGGTGCATTCATGACAATAATGGTAAATGATTGCTATTCCGCAGCAGATCAAAAAGCTTTTCACGCAGGGTTGCAGCAATTGAATGATGAATGCAAGAAGATGCATGACGTGACTTTCATGAAAGCAACTCCTGAACAAAGAAAATCTTTGCTTATCAAGCTTGATGGCGATGCGAAAGAATATGCGAAAAAGAAACCCGATTTTGACGCACAACAGGTAAAAAAGCAAAAAGAAGAACACGAAAAAGGTAATACAGGTTTTGAAAAAGAAAGATGGACGGCTCATTATTTCAGCATGATGAAGCAATTGACCATTTCCGGTTATTACACATCTAAAGAAGGAAGAATGGGGTCAATGCGCTATACCCCGGTTCCGGGAAAATATGATGGCGATCTTAACTATAAGAAAGGAGACAAAGCATTTGCAGGATTAGATTAAGACCTCACCTCCAACCTCCTCTCCGGGGGAGAGGAGGCAAGAACCCTAACCGTAAGAGCTTGAAAGGAATCGGAAATTTTAATTTGAAGAGAGATGGCTAATAATTACGATGCAATAGTAGTGGGTTCGGGCATCAGCGGCGGCTGGGCAGCAAAAGAACTTTGCGAAAAGGGTCTAACCGTTTTATTATTGGAACGCGGAGGGCCGTATGAGCATATTAAAGATTACAAAACAGCCAATTTAAATCCCTGGGAATTTA
>JANWHX010000122.1 GCA_025450235.1 Chitinophagaceae bacterium
ATCGGTGATCTAAAATACCTTGGCAGAATTGTTGAAATCACCGGGAACGTCAAGAAAATCGAGCTGGACGAAAAAGGATACTATACTGTCATCATGGGGGACACAAGCAGCCGTTCGTCCGTGCGCTGTTCGATAGACACCGCCTATAGCGGGGATGCAGCCCATTTGACCGCTGGTTCGTCTGCTAATTTGCGGGGAGCCTGCACCGGGTTTAACCGGGATGAGATGGGACTTGGATCGGATGTTATTTTGAACCGTTGTGCAATCATTACAAAAAAAGAGTAAGGGATAATATGAAAAAAATAGGAATTATCGCAGCCGGCCTTTTCCTGGTACTGGCATTCACCACTCACGGGCAAGGGAAATTTTATACAAAGAGCGGGAAGATCTCCTTCTTCTCTTCTACGCCACTCGAGGATATTGCAGCAACCAATAAGAGCGTCGTGTGTTTATTGGATACAAAAACAGGCGACCTCCAGTTTGTAGCATTTATGAAGGGCTTCGAATTTAAGAAAGCATTGATGCAGGAACATTTTAATGCAGACTATGCAGAAAGCAGTAAGTTTCCCAGATCTGAATTCAAAGGACAGATCACTAATTACAGTGAAATCAACTATACCACCAACGGTTCATATGCGGCTAAGGTAAAGGGCAAACTCACGATCCACGGGGTGACAAAGGATATTGAAACTACGGGAACCGTGACAGTGAAAGATGGTAAGATGACCCTTACTTCTTCTTTCAATGTGCTGGTAGCGGATTATGAGATCGCCGTTGAAAAATTATACAAGGATAATATCGCCAAGTCGATAAAAATCACGGTCGACTGTACATTATCTCCTGTCTAAATCACCTCGCCATTTCTTTATTATTTCTGCGTTGAAAATCTATTGTCTCTCCGAAAGGCTTATCCAAAATCCTTATCTTCGACTTTCAAATAGTTGCATAACTAACTATTTGCGATTATTGTATGAAAAGACCGATTAAAAAAGTTGCTGTTCTCGGATCGGGTGTCATGGGTTCAAGAATAGCTTGTCATTTTGCCGGCATCGGCGTACAGGCAATCTTGCTCGATATTGTGGCACCCCCGCCCCCCGAAGGGGGGAATAGTAAGGGGCATGACAGGAATAAAATTGTAAATGATTCATTGAGCGCCGCAATTAAATCAAATCCCTCTCCCGTTTATCATAAGAATGCCATCAAAAAGATAACGACCGGCAACTTTGATGACAACATGAAAGACATTGCAGGCTGCGATTGGATCATTGAAGTGGTGATCGAACGTTTGGATATAAAAAAGTCTGTGTATGAAAAAGTAGAGCAATTTCGTAAACCCGGCACACTGATCACTTCGAATACTTCCGGTATTCCTATCCACATGCTGAGCGAGGGAAGAAGTGAAGATTTCAAAAAAAATTTCTGTGGTACACATTTTTTTAATCCTCCCCGCTATTTACGATTGCTTGAGATCATACCAACTCCCGATACTGATCCGGAGGTCGTTAGCTTTTTAATGAACTATGGCGATTTGTATCTTGGAAAGACCACCGTCCTTGCAAAAGATACACCTGCATTTATTGCTAATCGTATTGGTGTTTACGGTATCATGGCCATTTTTGCCCTGGTTGATAAGATGGGATTGACCATTGACGAAGTAGATGCCTTAACCGGACCAATAATCGGGAGACCTAAGTCGGCAACATTTCGAACAGCCGACGTAGTTGGTATTGACACGTTGGTGAAAGTAGCTAAAGGTGTGTATGACAATTGTCCTGGTGATGAAGCCAGGGATTCGTTTAATATACCGGCATGGCTGAATAAGCTGGTGGAGAATAAATGGCTCGGTGATAAGACGGGACAGGGGTTCTTTAAAAAAATAAAAGTACCGGTAACACAAGGAAGTCCGGAAGAAAGAAAATCGGATAAAGAAATACAGACACTTGATCTGAAAACACTGGAATATAAACCCAGAGTAAAAACAAAGTTTGCAAGTGTTGAAGCAGCCAGGCCCATCGACGATCTGCACCAGCGATTAAAGATGTTGGTAGCCGCCCAGGATAAAGCCGGTGAATTCTACCGTCACTTTCATTACGGGCTTTTTTCCTACATCTCGCACCGAATCCCAGAGATCAGCGATGAGATCTATCGTGTTGATGATGCCATGATGGCTGGCTTTGGCTGGGAGATCGGGGCTTTTGAAAGCTGGGATGTGCTGGGAGTGGAGAGAACGGTGAAAGCCATGAAGGATGCTGGTTATAAAATTGCTCCATGGGTAGAAGAAATGCTGGCTAAGGGAATAAAATCTTTTTACAAAATAGAAAATGGAATCCGATTAAGTTATTCCCCTGTATCGGGTTCTATGATCCCTCCGCCGACTGGCGGAGGCGGGGGGGCCGCATTTATTGTGATGAGCAATTACCAGGATAAGTTGGTTTGGAAGAATGGCAGTTGCCGTTTATATGATCTCGGCGGTGATGTTCTCGGTTTGCAATGGTTTACAAAAATGGGAAGTATCGGTGGTGATGTGTTGGGTGGTATCCAGACTTCCATTGATAAAGCAGAAAAGAATTATAAAGGATTAGTAATCGCTAATGAAGGAGCCAATTTCAGTGCCGGTGCCAATGTTGGTATGATCTTTATGCTCGCTATTGACCAGGAGTATGATGAACTGGATATGGCGATTCGTCTTTTTCAAAATACAATGATGCGGGCAAGATATTCATCCGTCCCGGTGGTAACCGCACCGCATGCCTTAGCGTTGGGAGGCGCGTGCGAATTAAGTTTACATTCTGATAAATGTTGCCCTGCGGCTGAAACCTATACGGGTCTTGTTGAGTTAGGTGTGGGTTTGATACCCGGTGGTGGTGGCACAAAAGAATTTATCCTGAGGGCATCTGATGAAATGCACGAGGATGAGCCGGAGACCATTACTCTAAAGAATCGTTTCCTAACGATAGCCACAGCAAAAGTCGGCACATCTGCCTTTGAAGGATTTGATATTGGTGTATACCGGAAGGGATTGGATGAAGTTGTATTCAATCAAAGCCGGAGAATATCAGAAGCCAAAAGATCAGTCATTGAAATTTCTGACAGTGGTTATACTACCCCCGTACAAAGGAAAGACATAAAAGTGCTGGGGCGATCTGCCCTTGGAGCTTTATATGCGGGAATTAATGGTATGTGGAGAGCGAGTTATGCAACCGATCATGATACTGTCGTTGCCAAGAAATTAGCTTATGTTATGTGTGGCGGAGATTTGAGCGAACCCACCTTCGTTTCAGAGCAATATCTTCTGGATCTTGAACGGGAAGCATTCTTATCTCTTTGTGGTGAGAAGAAAACATTGGAAAGGATACAAAGTGTCTTGAAACAAGGTAAACCTGTTAGAAACTAGGTCGGTCGGCCACGGTCTGACGGTCTCCGTCTGACCGACATAAAAAACGAATCTGGCAGCTTTCGCCTGAAAGTTCCCATGATCAATATAACGTTATTTGAAGTTGCATTAGTATTAATGGTCAGCTCGGGTCCTTGAAACGGTCTGACGGTCTTCGTCTGACCGAAATAGAAAACACCATAAAACATCTTAGTAGTTCCGAAAAAAAACGAATTCTGGCGGCTTTCGTCTGAAAGTTCCCATGATCAATATGACGTTATATAACTAGTCAGACCGGGACGGTCAGACCATGTCATCGCAACTAGGTCTGACGGTCTCCGTTTGACCCACATAGAAAACACCATCGAACATCTTAATAGTTTCCGAAAAAAACGAATCCTGGCGGCGTTTACCTGATTGTTCCCATCATCAATATGACGTTATTTGATATTACTGGTCAGACCGGGACAGTCAGATCAGTACATAACGAAGATGACATTTTCTCCTAACAATATTTACCACATTTACAACCAAGGCAACGATCGTCAAACAATTTTCTTGAAACCAGACGACTATTTAATATTCCTCAATCTGTATGAAAGAATAATTCACCCGGTTGCATCGACCATTGCGTGGTGTCTCATGCCAAACCATTTTCATTTCATGGTCCATGCAGATGAAAGGTGCATTCCGAAAATAAAGCAAGGGGGAATTTTCATTGATCCAATTACTAATGGCATACGAAAGCTTCTAAGTGGTTATGCGCGGATTTTCAATAATCAACACGATAGATCAGGATCAGTATTTCGTCAGAAAACCAAGGCAAAATGTTTATCGGATATTAAGGTCACTCCAGACAGCCCATATCGCCAACGGGATTACTGCATAAATTGTTTTCACTACATTCACCAAAACCCACGGATAGCAAAATTAGTTTCACGTCTCGAGGAGTGGGAATACTCTTCTTTCCGAGACTATGCTGGACTAAGGGATGGTAAACTCTGTCAAAAAGACCTGGCTATTATGTATTGCGGCTATGAACCTGACACGTTTGTTCAAAAATCCAATGAACTAGTGAATAAAAAACTAATTGCCCTTTTTCAATAATAGGGAGGTTAGAAATCCGGTCTGACGGTCTCCATTTGACCCAGCCTCCGTCTCCGTCTGACCGCGGTCTCCGTATTACCGCCTTCATTTAATTTGTCAAAAGCCTGACTGCCATATTTTGTTGTTATCAACCCGGTAACTTATCTCAAAATCCTATGAATTAGTAAACACTGAAATTATTGAGTTTTTTAGATACCTTACTGGTCAGACCGGAACGGTCAGACCAATACATCATGGCTTCCAGAAGGATCCTTTACTACAAGCTTGCCATTCTTACAAATATTACCATCATCTGGGTAGTGTTTGCCTTCCTGTTCTTATACAATATTATCTTATTCGACAAAGAACTGGCGACAAATCGTTCGCTGATCCTGTTCTCCCTGGCTTTTGCACTTATCGGTTTTGTGGTTTCTGCATCTCTTATTTTTTTTCTGAAGAATGCATTCAGACATTACCCGGTTTGGCTGTCCGTGATAATCAAGATGACGCTAACCTTTGTTTTATTCATAATAGTAGCTTTTATTATCCTTGCATTTTATTTCGTCTTTAGCAGTCATTGGAAATTGAATGAATACATAACAAGATTTTATAAAGAAGTCTTTCTCACACGGGCATTTCTCATTTTTATGATTGACCTCGCGATAATGACGCTTCTTACCATCCTGATCCTTGAAGTAATCGATAAGTATGGTCCCGGCGGCATCTGGAGCATGATGCGGGGTAAATACAATAAACCCCAAATTGAAAACAGGATCTTTGTTTTCCTGGACATTAACAATGCCACTACGATCGCAGAAAAACTGGGACATACCAGGTATTTTCGTTTGTTGAGGGAATTTTTTGCGGATATAACCATCCCGATACTGGCCAATAGTGGTGAAATATATCAATATGTCGGCGATGAAGTTGTTTTGTCCTGGAAGAATACCCCGCAGAATAAGTTCAAATGCCTGAAATTTATTCGCCAGGCCTTTTTCATTCTAAAAAGAAAAGAATCCCGGTATCTAAAAAGATTTGGGGTAGCCCCTTCTTTTAAAACCGGCATCCATGCAGGCGAAGTAACTGCAGGGGTGATTGGAATTGTGAAGAAGGACCTGGTGTATAGCGGCGATACCCTTAATACTACCGCCCGCATACGGGGTAAGTGCCACGATTTAGACAAACAATTTGTACTGTCGGGCGATTTTATGAACGATTTTCACACCCCGCATTCTTTCCGTATTGAAGTGATCGGCGAAATGGAATTCAAAGGCAGGGAAGAAAAGGAAAAACTTTACTCCGTGGAGTTTGACTGATCGGGGTAAGCGATCTGTATAAATTAAGTCGATCTTTTTTATTTTAGCCAATAAGTTGAATGTCCGGTAAACCCGGGAGGGTTCAATTCTGTTATTAAATCATGGGCACTGCCGAAATATCCTCACAACAGATCATCATCCGTTCCTGCATTATTACATATGGCCAGGCCGCGGACACGGCTACTACTGAACAAATGCGGGATGAAATAGAAACGATGTGGAATGAACCCGCGGGAATAGTTGAGATAAAAGGAATAAAATTGTCTGTTGTTTTCAGGATCACTTTCTCGTTTCAACCAAACATCACACCAGTTGATATCTACCAAAATGACGATCCTGCTAATAATTATTTTCGCATTGAAGAATTTGCGCATGGCAATATCTCTTTTGTGGATGGAATAGGATGTAACAGCGGCTATTTTAAACTGGAGAATCTTTATAAAGGATCTACCACCGCTGCCCATGAATATGGTCATACAATTGGTCTTGTTCATCCTATTGATCTCGATCTGCGGGGCAAGGGCGTCCCCGGAATTATGTATCCACGGGGAACATGGGTGGATCCGCAATTTCAATATAATCCTGGAGGCGTGGCAGGCGACAGCAACAATGGCGGCACGATGCATCCCAAATACAGGAAGGTACTTCCACAGGATATTGTCTTGTTGAAACTTCACAAGCTTGATTTTGTAAATGGGGTAGCGACTATAGGTGAGTTCACAAGTATCTGGCACCCTAATCATGCAAATGTTAATGTGTAACCACCAGACATCAGCAACAACAGCCGTTTTTCAATCCAGGAAGCCCGCAGTATAATTGCCACAATCTTAATTTTTTTCTACCTTCTTCTTCCGTAAATTCATGGCCCTCTTCATTTTTGTATTGCTGATATTAAAAATCAAATATTATGGGAAAAAATCATCTCCTGGTACTAAGCCTGCTATTGACACTGGCAGCGTCTTCACAACCTCGATTGCCAAAAGGTTATTACTGGCAAAAGCTGGATAATGGTCTCGAAGTAGTAGTCATAGAAAATCATAAAGTGCCGCTTGCCACGATCGAGATCGCTGTAAAGAACGGCGCATATACAGAAGGACCGGAATATAGTGGCCTGTCACATTTGTTTGAACATATGTTTTTCAAAGCAAATAAAGATTATCCTGACCAGGAGAAATTTATCAGGCGGACAAAAGAACTCGGTATGATATGGAATGGCACTACCGGAGATGAAAGAGTTAATTACTTTTTTACATTCGACAAGGATAGCCTGGCGGCAGGGCTTAAGTTTATGAATGCAGCCATTCGGTTTCCTATTTACCGTACCGAGGATATGCAAAAGGAGAGACCGGTAGTGGATGGCGAGTTTCAGCGCGGCGAAAGTGACCCAGGTTTTCAATTATGGATTGCGGTAAATAAAAAAGTATGGGGCGATCAGTTCACCCGCAAAAACGCGATCGGTGATCATGATGTCATCAATACGGCCACTCCTGAAAAAATGATGATCATTAAAGACAAATATTATTTCCCCAATAATTCTGTTCTGGTGATCTGCGGCGACGTCAATCCTGACCAGGCATTTGCAGCCGCTAAGAAAATATTTGGCGACTGGGAGAGCAGCGGTTTTGATCCTCATCAGAAATATCCAATTCCTGAATTTAAGCCCATTGCGCAAACAGAATACCTTATTAAAGAATCTTCGATTGCACAAACACCTTATGCGATGTATACCTGGCAGGGTCCGGATACCAGGAATGATTCTATTGCAACACTGGCCGCAGATGTATTTTCCACCGTCCTCGGATTGAATTCATCCAAATGGCAACAGGCATTAATCGATAAAGGCCTTGCCAGCTATGTGGGTCTTAGTTACCAAACATTAAAATACACCGGGCCGGTTTCAGCGTTTGCCATACCTAATCCCGGCAAACTGAAAGAATTTTCAGCCGAACTCGTAAACCAGGTCAGTCATTTTGCTGACGATAACTATTTTACAGATGAACAATTGCAAACAGCAAAAGAAATTTTAAGACGTTCTCAAATCCGGCAAATTGAAAAACCATCTTCCCAGGCAAGCAATCTTACCTATTGGTGGTGCAGTGCTTCTTTAGATTATTTTACCGATTATACACCCGCGATGATGAATATAACCAGGGCTGACATTCAGACATATTTGCAGAAATATATTGTTGGCAAACCGTATGTAGCAGGCATGATCATCAATGAAGAAATGAACAAACAACTCAAGCCTGCTGAATATTTCAAAAACTTAAAATCTTTCTAAAATGAAAAAGCTAATTCATTATATATTTCTTGCAGCTATAACAATGCCGTTGTCAGTTTTGGCGCAGCAAAACAAAGCGTACGACATGATGATCAACGGAGTCAAAGTGATCGTTCAACCAAGCGGGAATGAAATCGCGGTTGTACGAACTGTTATTAAAGGTGGTGTCCAAAACTACCCTGCCTCTAAAGCAGGAATAGAAAATCTTGCTGTACAGGCCCTGACGGAATGCGGCACAGTAAAAGATGATAAAAACAGTTTTAAGGATAAGCTGGATAGGGTAAGCGCCCAGGTGAACGGTTACAGTGATATGGATTTTGCTTCCTTTAGCCTCAATTGCATAAAGAGTGATTTTGAAACAGCATGGCCGTTATACTCCGATGCATTGTTAACTCCAAGATTTGATGCAAAAGAATTTGACCGTATCAAACAGGATGCAATCAATTTTATCCGGGCGAATGAATCAAGTCCGGATAATGCGTTGGATAAAATGGCCAAACAAACTGCTTTTGCAGGAAAGAATTATGCAAAAGAACCGCAAGGGTCGGTAGCGACCATTAGCAAACTCACCGCCGCAGAAACAAAAAAATACTGGAAATCAATTTTGACACGTTCCAGAATGGTAATCGTTATTGTAGCGGATTTTGACAAGGCATACATTGAAAAGAAAGTAACTGAGTTCCTGAGTAACATTCCTGCAGGTGCTCCATTCACACTTAAGAAAGAAAGTTATTCGCCGGTGGCCAATACATTTAAACCACAGGAAAGGGACAATGCAACCAATTATGTGCGGGGTATTACCAGCGGCCCACTACCCGGCACTACAGATTTTAATGCTTTCGTGCTGGCCATGAGAATATTTGCCAACCGGCATTTTATCGAAATTAGAAGCAAGAACGGTTTGTCTTATGCACCTCAATCATGGTTCAGCGGAGGAACAACTCCTTATGCCAATATTGCTGTTACAACTACTGATCCTGACAAGTACATTGCTGTAGCAAGAAACCTGATCGATCAGATAAAACAGGAAGGATTCACCGCAGAGGAGTTAAAGAATGAAAAGACCGGCTACCTGACTGGAATTTTCTACCGCCAGGAAACAAATGAAGAGCAGGCCTCCAGCTACGCATCCAATGAAGTGATACATGGTGATTGGAAAAGATCCATCAAGATCCAAAACGATGTTAAAGCAGTTACGCTGCAACAATTGAACGATGCGTTTAAGAAGTATATCAATTATATTACCTGGGTATACCAGGGTGATCCGAAGAAAGTAACTGCGGCGCTATACACTCAAAAACTGACGCCGAAAATACCGGCAGAGAAAAAAGGATTTTAAAGAATCATAAAGTGAGTCTTTAATGGACCACATAGACTTAGGCCTATTTGGTTCAAAAAAACCTTCCCTCGGAAGGTTTTTTATTGCAGGCTTTTTAATGCCTTCTTAATAGTGGGAAAGGAAAATGTAAACCCTGTATCCAGAATTTTTTTGCAGCTTATTGTAGCGCTTTTCAAAACCTCAATGCTCATTTCGCCTAAAACAAGTCTTAGTACAAACGAAGGAACATACACCGGCATAAAAAACTTCCCTTTCTTTATTCGTGCAAGTTGAAGCGTAAAATTTTTATTAGAGACCGGTTCCGGGGAAACCGCGTTATAAACACCGCCGATCTTCTCATTTTCAAGGGCGGCAATATAGAGCCGCACGAGATCATCAATATGTATCCAGCTTATAATTTGCCTGCCATTTCCCAAGATAGCTGCCACACCAAAACGTACCGGTTTCTTAAATTCTTTCATGGCCCCGCCATCGTTACTTAATACAATTCCGGTTCGAAACACCGTTAAGCGTTTGCCTAATTCAGTGACGGGTTCAAGACTCTTTTCCCACATACTGCAGGTACTGCCCAAAAAATCATCGTGAGCGGGATCGTCCTCAACAAACGGATGGGGATTCGGGATTACCGGGTCGGGACCATACCACCCAATACCTGACGAACTGATAATTGCTCTTACTTTATTGATATTTTCTTTCAGCGTTTTTACAAGTAACTCTCCGCTTTTTACGCGACTATCTATAATTTCCTGTTTGCGTTTCTTTGTCCACCGTTCATCTGCCACACCAGCCCCGGCAAGATGAATGATGTAGTCGGCACTGGCGATAGCTTCTTTATCGATTGTTTGATCCTTTACGTTCCATTGAGCATAGGAAATGTTGTCGGTTAGCGGTTGCCGGTTTACCGTTTGCCTTGATAAGATGATGATTTTGTGGTTGCGCTCCAGCAAAGCTTTTGAAAGCGCCCTGCCAATTAAACCCGTACCGCCGGTGATGAGAACTGTGGACATTGTTAGAGAAATAGATAAGCTGACAAAATTGTTGAGTCTTTATATTATTCAACCCGCCCTCCGTTTACAAAGTTCACCAGATTAAGACTAACCAGTGAAAAAATATAACCCTCCTGATGGCGGGAGTCATTAATATGAACGACTACCCGGCCAATAAGGCCATAGAGCGCATTGACATCAAAAAAAATATTGGCGCCATGCTCATCCAGGCCATTCAGCCGCAGTTCAGTAGCCATGGAAATATTGATGCCATGGGCAACTACGGCAGCCAGTTCAATGGTTTGCTCTTCACTACCATGCATGAGAGAATTTTCCGAGAGAAATTGCACAGCTCCCACGTCGATCAGCCGGGTGAGAAATGTGGTAGTTTCAGAAAGTGAGTCTGATGCCAACTCCTCCCTGATAATTTCGGCTCCTCTCCTGTTCATATACCCAACAATGAATATAGATACAAACTGGTCCAGCGCATCAAAATCGACCATCTCAGAAGTTTCGCCGTAAGGAACCCCGATAGCAAGGGATAAGAAAGTTTCTTTAGTTGTCATTATTGACGAAAGTATGCAGACAAAGTGCTTCTTCAATACCCTTAGCCCGGTATTATGCCAGGCCGCTGTAACCCCATTTGTGAAGGATGCGTCCTATTTTTAAACATTTCCCTTGTGAATTTGCCAGTTGGTCAAATTATTCCAATTAACCTGTTAAAAATATTATCTTCATCCGGTAATCAATAATACGTATGAATCCAGTTCTATCGATACAAAATATTTCAAAGTTCTATGGACCGGTACACGCATTGAATAACGTATCGTTTGACGTTCCAAAAGGCAGTGTATTTGGTATTCTCGGCCCGAATGGAAGCGGGAAGACCACCATGCTTGGCATTGTCATGGATATTCTTAAGGTCACTTCCGGAAACTTTTTGTGGAACGGGCAACCTGGCAGCAGTAATGAAATGAGAAGACAAATAGGAACATTATTGGAAACTCCTAATTTTTATCATTACCTCAGCGGCCAAAAGAATCTGCAGATAGCCGCAGCTATTAAGCAACGGGGGAAAGAAGATATTCCCCGCGTTTTGGATAAAGTGAATCTTACGCAGCGAAAGGATTCAAAGTTCAACACGTATTCACTCGGTATGAAGCAACGTCTCGCGATAGCTTCTACCCTTCTTGGTGATCCGGACATATTAGTATTTGATGAACCAACCAATGGTCTTGATCCGGCGGGTATTGCTGAAATAAGGGAATTGATCAAACAACTCAACCGGCAGGGAAAGACGATTATCATGGCCAGTCATATATTGGATGAAGTTGAAAAAGTTTGTACGCATGTCGCCATCATTCAGAAAGGGGTTTTGAAAACGGTAGGATCGGTGCAGGAAGTAATGAATGCAACGTCGGCAGATAAGGTCGTTAGAGTTGATATAGAACTGTCGGCTGATAACCTGGCAGGCCTGGAAAATTTATTAAGACAGATGCCCGGTATCCTGGCCATAAACAAT
The DNA here is from genome assembly GCA_025450235.1 of Chitinophagaceae bacterium. GTDB lineage: Bacteria > Bacteroidota > Bacteroidia > Chitinophagales > Chitinophagaceae > VBAT01. The sequence continues at coordinate 11,904 of JANWHX010000122.1, forward strand.
AATGGAACGGCACTAACGATCCATGCCGAAGAAACCGTTACACCAACCGGTATTAATAGTTATTGTTTTGAAAAAGGAATTGTATTGAGCCAGCTCAACCTGAAGCGTAAATCACTTGAAACAAGATTCCTTGAAATAACGGGTACACAAAGCGATCGCTAATTAACCTGTCAAAAAAAAATTATAAGACATGTTCAGAAATCTGCAGATAGAATGGATGAAAATTAAGAACTACCGGGTATTCCAGGTATTTTCCGTGCTATATCTTTTGGGAATTGTCGTAATCGTGTATGTCGTCTATAAGTTTTATATGGAAATGATGAAACAGCTTATGTCGGCCGCTACGCAAACAGATGCAGAAGCCCGGGATATTTTTCGGCTTTTTTCTCCCGACAAGATCTGGCAAACGGTGTGCTTCTGGACCGGTTTACTTTTGTATTTGCCGGGGATGATCATCATCATGCTATTCATCAACGAGGTCAATTTTAAAACGCACCGGCAGAATATCATTGATGGGTGGAAACGGGAAACGTTTATCTATACCAAGATTGCGTTGATCATTTGTATCTCGATTGCTGTGACCATTATGAACATTGTCGCTACTTTTGTCATGTGCCAGGTTACCGGAATTGAATTTTCGCTCACATCAGGACTTGATACACTTCTGTACTGTTTTATTCAGGCATTTGTCTACCTTATGTTTGCATTACTCCTGGCTACATTTTTCAGGAAAAGCGGAATTGCAATAATTGTATTCTTTATCTACGGATTCGTTCTTGAATCGCTTCTGGTACTTCTATTAAGCAAATTTCTCCCGGGAGCATTATATTTCCTGCCTCTGCAGGTGGCGGACTCACTTATTCCTTTCCCGCCGATGAAAGATTTCTACCGTTACATGCCATCAAGCCCGGTCTTGCTTGGTGCGGCAATAGCATTCCTGGGTGCATATATATTTATGGCAGTAAGAAAATATAAGTATGATGACTTGTAAAACCCCTCAGAGTATCTTCAAATAACGTATCAACCTGTTTTTGCCAGCAAATCGGGCGGCCTGCTCTATCGCGCAGACAATCGGACCAGGCGTTAGCTCCGATTATAATTGAACATTGATTTAGCTTTCCACATACCCACTCCTACCCCTCCAGAGATGGGATGAGAAACCCCCCGATGGAAATCGGGGGGAACAACTAAAAACACAAGCCTTAAATCTTGTGGCTTCATTGGAACGAATGAGGGTCTCAGATTACCTCACCCCTCCCTCTCCACAAGTGGAGAGGGCGGTGAGAACTGTCAAGGCTCAATCCGGTTTTTGGCCATCTAAAAATGTATTGATGGTGCTGATCTCAGTTTTGTTATCAGCATCTGTCTTTACTTCGTAATTACTGTAGAAATTTTCGATGCGGGAGTTGCTGTTGTACAATTCCATGTTGCGGCGGATATAAGCCGGCACGTTTTCAAACTCATTATTCGGGTCATTACCGGTGACATTGAATGACAAGTTGCGCAACTTGTGAAGTCGTTCGGTCGCCCTACGTTTTTGCTCTTCGGCTTCGTCCTGCGGAGCAGGGTCTTCAGCCTCGGTGGACAAAGGTGGTTGAGCCTGATGGGCTAACGGCATATCCGCCGCAGGAATGTTATCCCTTTCTATCAGCTGCATTTGCAGATCAAGAAGCTCTTCTTCTTCATCGGCGGCAAAACTGTGAGGGACCCGTTCTTCTGCAGAAAGATTTGAAGTATTAACTTCTGTCTTTGACTCTGCATAGATATTGGACGGTCTGGCCAGATAACCTCCTGATGCTGCAGGCACGGGGGTTATACTATTTTTAATTAATTCTTCCTTCTTTGTTTGTCTGGATATTGATTCTTTGCTGGTATCTTCTGAGTTTATCGAAGGGGATTTAGATTGTGATCCGATGACTTCCTCCTTGCTGGCAGGCACAATCGGATGATACTGCGAATCTATGTTTTCCTCCTTTTCAGTAATGAACATTTTATTCCCAGTAATTGCACTATTATCAACAGGGACTTTACCAGTCTTTTCATTTTTATTCAATTGAAATAAGGTCACCGGTTCTTCCTCTTTGATATAGTCTGTTTCTACCATATCATCCATTTCCGGCATGGGGATTTCGGAAACAAAATCTTCGACCAGTCTTGGGGTAAGATAATCGTCAAACCTCTCCTCTATGCGCTCCTTTGGAAAAAGAAGATCAGGCAATCTCTTATCATCTTTGTTCATCTTTACTACTTTAGATAAAGATTGAGCAGTGGGCTTCTCCCCGCGTCCGTCATTTCCGGATTTCGGTTCGCCAGGCTGCTGCTCTAACGACAATTGAATAGCTCCTTGTTTCTTGTCCTCTTTTTTTTCTTCCTCGGCTTGTCCCAACACCATTATTATTTTTTCCTCTTGCTTTGGCTCTGGTTTCTTTTGTTCCTTTTTCATAAAAGGATCTTTGTGCTCAAAGCCGGTTGCGATAAGGGTGATACCGAGTCTATCCCCTAATGTATTATCATATCCAAGACCGAGTATAACATCGGTACCTTCGCCAGCCTGGCTGATCAAATGCGTCTGAATGATTTCCACCTCATCCATCGTAAATTCATTTTCTCCTTCCGACGAATTAATATTAATCAATATCCATTTGGCGCCGCGGATATCGCTGTCATTCAGTAATGGTGAATTCAGAGCTTCTTCGATGGCCCTGTTTGCACGATTCTCCCCGGCTGCGGCAGCGCTTCCGAGTATGGCAACACCTCCATTCTTCATGACGGTGCATACATCGGCAAAGTCAACATTTATCTGACCAGTACTGCTGATCACATCCGTAATACATTTCGCGGCAGTGGCTAATACATTATCAGCCCGTTCAAATGCTTCACGCATTTTTAAGTTGCCGAATTGATGACGAAGTTTATCATTGCTAATTACCAGCAACGTGTCAACATATTGTTTTAGGTTCTTTATACCCTCTTCAGCCTGCATCTGTCTTTTCTTTCCTTCATAAGCAAAGGGCAGGGTCACAATACCGACAGTAAGCACCCCAAGGTCCTTACAGATCTTGGCAATGATCGGTGCACCTCCTGTTCCCGTACCACCACCCATACCGGCAGTGATAAACGCCATTTTGGTATTTACTTCCAGGATGCTTTTTATCTCTTCCAGCGACTCTTCTGTAGCCTGCCGGCCGATATCCGGATTGGCTCCCGCTCCAAGACCCTGCGTCAGGTTGGGTCCAAGCTGTATCCTGTTGGGAATTTTACTGCAGGCTAAAGCCTGTGCATCCGTATTGCAGGTAATGAAGTTCACACCTTCTATTGCCTGGCCAAACATGTGGTTGACTGCGTTGCTGCCACCACCTCCTACACCAATTACTTTGATGATAGATGATTTTTCTTTCGGCAGATCAAAATGTATCATAGATACTGATTTTATAATTGAATGATTTTTTTAAGTCAAAATTCAAAAGTAAAAAGTCAAAACGCCGACGTCATCCAGACTCTCCTGATTTTGAGTTTTTCCTTTTGACTTTTTAATTATAAATGTTTGTCCTCTTCTTCTTTAAACAAATCAATTATTCCGTCCTTGAATTTTCCCCAGAAGTTGGTAATGCCTTTGCGCTGCTTTACTTTTTCAGGAAGCACGGCTACTTCTTCGTCCACCATCAATTCTTCTTCAGCACTTCTCTTCAAACCATCGGGGACCTCGACTTTTTTAAATTCTTTGTCAAATTCTTTGCGGTTATGTTCATAGTCATCATATCCTTTCAGGATAAGACCTATGCAAGTTGAATAAGTCGGTTTGGCCAGCTCTTCAATATGCCCGGCAGCAAGGTGTTCGTTAGGCAACCCAATTCTTGCTGGTAACCCGGTGACATATTCCGTTAATTGAATCAAATGTTTTAATTGAGAACCGCCGCCTGTTAATACGACACCGCCGTTTAATGCTTTATTATCCAACCCTACTTGTTTCAAATGGTAAGTAACAAAATCCAATATCTCATTCATCCTTGCCTGCACTATGTTGGCAAGATTCTTTACACTTATCTCTTTGGCTGGCATTCCACGCAAACCCGGAATGGTGATATATGCATTTGTTTTAGCCTCATTGGCCAGTGCGCTGCCGAATTGAACTTTCATTTGTTCCGCCTGGGTTTTTAGTACACCCAGCCCGGTTTTAATATCATTGGTAATATTTTCACCTGCAAAAGGAATAACGGCTGTGTGTTTTAAAATTCCTTCGTAGAAAACAGCCAGGTCCGTTGTACCACCGCCAATATCAACAATAGCAACACCCGCTTCAAGATCTTCCTGTGCCATTACTGCGGATGATGAAGCCAGGGGTTGTAACACCAGGTCTTTTGTATGCAATCCTGCCTTTTCCACACTGCGGTTTATATTGCGGATCGCATTTCTGTCCCCCGTGATAATATGAAAGTTGGCGCCTACTTTCACACCCCCGTAACCGATCGGGTTGGCAATATTTTGAAAATTATCCACGGTGAATTCCTGTGGAATCACATCGATGATCTGGTCCCCGGCAGGAATAAAAGTTTTGTATTGATCCCTTATCAAAAGATCAATTTCACCCTGCGTGATCTCTTCATCTGAGTTTTGCCGTACAATATCGCCACGAGTTTGCAGGCTTTTGATATGATGACCGGCAATTCCGACGTATACATCCTTCACTTCCAAATTTGGATTGGAAGCAAAACAGTTTTCTAATGCAGTCCGAATGGCCTTGATGGTCTCATCGATATTAAGCACCTGGCCATGCTTAACGCCGTTGGAATTGGCTTTACCAAAGCCAAGTATTTCCAGCTTGCCGAATTCGTTCTTACGACCGGCAATCACGGCAATCTTTGTTGTCCCAATGTCAAGACCGACAATAATGGGTTGTTCGTTGTTCATGATATTTTGTTTTAGTTGTTTGCACAAGGATTATATGATTGATATAAATTTTTTAGTTACCTACTGACACTTGTCCCTACGGCCCGATTGCCATACCTTACATCTCCAACATTCTTCCGACTTCCGACTTCCGACTTCCGACTTCCGACTTCCGACTTCCGACTTCCGACTTCCGACTACTGACTCTTCTTCGGCATCACCGCCTTCGGTTTCCCGTTTGTTTTTTCATCTGAAAAATGTTTCATAGAGACTGGATCAGTCACAAGGACTGGATTAGTGAGACTTTCTGCTTTTGGTTTATTATCATCACCAGCCGCAGATTTATCGATACCAGCAATCGTAGGATCAACTTTTATTGTCTTTTGTTCTTTTATTTCCCTGGAAGCGATCAATGAATCATTTTGGATATCTCTTGCCTGCCGCAAAAGTTTTTCTACGTTCAACCGCAGCTGGGCCGTATCGCTTTTCGAATTATTGTTCTTTACACCAATTACCTGGCCGGCATACTGGACATTGATAGCTTTGTATTTATCAAACCCGCTTTGACTCAATACATTTTTATAAAACACAAACAACCGGTGAAATTTTTGCTCCATATTTTCACCATCGCCAAACAAGACCGTATGATTGCCTATAACCGGTACCATTTCAAAGTTTCGGTCGGTGGTAATGTCAATTTGTGATACCTGCGACATCCAGAAAGGATCCTGAAGAATAAAACTGGCGGTTGACCGAACATTATCCAGCAACACGCTGTCCCTTTTACTGATAACTTTTGCCGGAAAGCCTGTAAATACCGGTACGCGTGCACTCATTTTATCCGATAAAGGCATCATCATTCCCACATCGTCAACATAAAAGGATTTACCCGTTAGCGTGAATACTCTTGCGACAGGTTCTCGTTCGGTAACGGACACATGCAATACGTTATGATTATCGAAATAAAGATCTGCATCTTTGATCCATACATTATTCTTCAGCAGCCATTCGATCTCCAGCAGATTGAAAGCTGATTTTTTCTGTCCTTTGATCCTGCCTTTTCCGGCAAGCTCCAGGATCTTAATGATCGCTTTATCATCCACAAAAAAGCTCCTTCCAGCGCCTTTAATTTTGATTGAATAATCTTTACACTGGTCTCTCTTTTGCTTACCGATTGCCGCTATCAACAGGGTAAGCATACCACCCCCGATCGTTACCCATAAGGCAACAAACAGGGTTTTCCATATGATTTTTCTTGTGTTCACAGTATTAGGTTTTCTCAATTATTTTTTTTATCGGCCCGACCAACGTATCAATATCTCCCGCTCCTGCTGTTATCAAGACCTGCCCGGGCTCCTTGGTCAGTTTCTTTACATAAACATTCTTTATCCAGTCTGTCAATTCCTCTTTGGCAATTACTCTTTTATTGGGCGTTTTCATTTTTTTAAGAATCATTTCGCTGTTCACACCCGCAATCGGTAATTCACGAGCCGGGTAAACCGGCAACAGAACTACTTCATCTGCCAGGTCCAGCACTTCAGCAAATCCGTCCGCATGATCTTTTGTTCTTGTGTACAGGTGAGGCTGAAAGATCACCGTACATTTCATTTGGCTAAACAAAGACTTAGCGCCTGTAATCAATGCTCTTAGCTCTTCAGGGTGATGAGCATAGTCATCTATAAAAACGACCTCGGCCTCGCCCCGGCCCTCTCCACCTTGTGGAGAGGGAGAAGGAGCGATGATATACTCAAATCTCCTTTTCACTCCCCTGAATGATTCAACCGCAGCTTTGATCTTCTCATTCTCAATTTTCAATGAACTGGCTACTGCTATCGCTGCTACAGCATTCTCGACATTATGAAGGCCACCCATATTCAACTTCACATTTTCCAGCCTGCTGCCTTTGAGTATCGCATCAAACTCATAGCTTCCATTCATCATCCTGATATCCGCTGCATATGTGTCGGCGCTGTGATTTTGTAAACTATATGTAACAAGCCTTGCCGCCTTTAAATCATTCCCTCTCTTCAACCCGAATTTGCTCACCAGCAAGCCACCCTGTTTGATTTTTTTACTGAAATCAATAAATCCCTGCTCAACCGATTCCTCTGTACCATAGATATCCAAATGATCAGCATCCATCGCCGTGATCACTGCTATGTCAGGATTCAATTTCAAAAAGCTCCTGTCATATTCATCGGCTTCAATCACGCATACATTCCGGTCACTGCTCCAGAAATTGGTTCCATAGTTCACCGAGATACCTCCGAGGAAAGCATTACAACCATAACCGCTGTCACGAAGCAAATGGGCTATCATCGTCGTAATGGTTGTTTTCCCATGCGTACCCGCAATACATATGTTAAAAGAACTTTCGGTTATCATTTCCAATACATCACTTCTCTTCACCACTTTATAACCATGCAGCTGATAATACACCAGCTCTTTGTGATCTACCGGAATCGCCGGCGTATAAACTATCAACGCTGCGTCTTTCGGGGCCAGGTCAATATTATCCTCATAATGAATGCTGATCCCGCTTGCTTCCAGCTCTTTGGTCAAAGCACTTGGCGTTTTATCATACCCGCTGACCTTAACACCCCGTGATTGAAAGAACCTTGCTATTGCACTCATTCCGATTCCACCGATTCCGATAAAATAGACATTCCCGCTCCCGCTGTTCCCTACCAGGGAAGAGAGTCCTTTATCTATTTTGCTTTCTTCACCCATTCATCTTTTCGTTTTCAAAATCCCCCGAAGGGGGTAATCATAAGGACAGTATTGCTTGTATCATTGAGCCCTCACCCTTCCCTCTCCGAAAGAGAGGGAAACTACATCTCGATCCTA
>JANWHX010000123.1 GCA_025450235.1 Chitinophagaceae bacterium
CCCTTCATGATATTTTTTTGTCCGGCAATGGTCATCTGGTACATGGGCTGACTGATGTTCAACTGATCAACTCCTTTTCCCCTGTAAAAGCCGCTCCATTCAAGAGTGAAACCCTTTTTTATTGTAAATGTATTGGTCATATTCGCCGTGAATGATGTATAGGCAATATCAATCGGGTCAGCATTGTAAAAACCTTTGTAGTGATTCCGGAAAACATTGGCGAAGAAGTTCATGTTCCACCATTTGGTGACAGGAAAAGGCGCCGTAACCGAGATACCCATATTCGTAAAGCTGGCGACATTGTCAGGTGTAAAGAAAACTATTTTTGTTACCAGGTTCTGCTTAAATATCTGCGAAAACACATCGGTAGTACGGCTAAAATTCACTGCAGTGATCAATTTGCCTTTGTAGGAGTGCGATAATTCAATGCTATTCGTGAATTGTGGTAACAGATATGGATTCCCCTGGCGATAAGAAAGAGAATCCAGGAAAAATGTAAAGGGATTTAAATCCTGGTAATTTGGTCTTTGTATACGGCGGCTGTATGAAACTGTCAGCGTGTTGTTTTTATTGGCAGCATAACTTATAAAAGCACTTGGAAATAAATTCGTGAAATTCCTTTTGAAAGTTGAATCGTAAGCTACCTGGTACCCTTTGGTAATTGTATTTTCAAGTCGCAAGCCACCCTGGAAACTCCATTTTTTCACCTGCTTGTTCATATTCAAGTATACCGCATTAATATTTTCATCATAGATAAATTGATTATTATTTACGTCTGCATTATTATTGACGCGTTTATAATTAACCACGTTGTCGTTTTGCACATAGCTGGACTTGATGCCCGCCTCCAGCCTTCCACCTTTTCTAAATGGGTGCGTGTAGTCTGATTTAACCGAATAAATGTCGATCTCAGCGGGCAAATGTCCTCTCAACATTGACCTTTCCCCCATCAGCTGACCCACTCCGTCATACGCATCTGTGGTCAACAATATATTCGCTACGTTGCTATAAATTACGTAGTCCAGGTCAGCAGTCAGCTCGCGGCCGGTTGTATCAAATACATGCCTGTAGTTAAAATTGAATGTGAGATTTTGAAATTTGATCCTGTTCTCTGTTAAAGAAACCAGGCTAAAGGAAGGTTGATAATTGACGTCGGAAATGGTGGTCACAGTAGAAGGCGTGGGATGACCATTGAATTGAAACCCGGTGGCGACTAGTCCAAAAGTATTTTTCTTATCCGCAAAAAAATCAAGTCCAAGCTTGAGCGTTTGATTGAAATTGCCAAATTTAAATTTTGTAAATACATCGGAGTAGCCTGTTATATTGCCATTGTCATCTATAAATTTTCTATTGATCTCAAGCTGACCCCTGCTGCGGTTAAAGTTCGGGTTATAGTTACCAAATATGTTGATTTTATTCTTTCGGTAGTTGAAATTGAAACTCATCTGTCCTCTTGGATTCACATACAGTGTTTCGTTTGGTTGGAATAACCCTGCGCTCGCTCCCACCATAATGGATCCATTAAAACCATCGGTCTTGCCTTTTTTTGTTTTGATATTGATAATCCCCGAATTTCCCGAGGCATCATACTTGGAAGAAGGATTGGTCATAATTTCGATCTGGTCCAGGGCAGATGCAGGCATATTCTTCAGGAGGTTTGCGAGATCAGTTGCGGATAAATAGGTCGGTTTACCATCCATCATGATGATCACACCCGCTTTTCCTTTCAAACTAATGTTCCCGTCGTTGTCTACTGTTATTCCCGGAGATTTTTCCAGCACTTCCATGGCAGTGGCTCCCGCACTCCCTGGAGATGCCTCTACGTTAACGACCATCTTATCGATCTTCGCCTCGATAAAAGGCCTTTTTGCACTAACAGTAACTCCACCCAGGTTTTTTGCAGATTCAGTCAGTACGATAGTTGCCAGGTTAATTTCTGAATTTGCCTCGTTGATCTCGAATGAAGGACTGAATGATTTTTCATAGCCGACCAATGTAACACTCACGAGGTATTTCCCTTCTTTGACGTTTATAAACTCATAAGTCCCTTCCTTATTAGTTACTGAAAATTTTACTGAAGAGGAATCCTTTGCTCTTAACAAAGTAATGGTAGCCGATTGAAGATTTTTTTGCGGACCATCTTTTATGCTGCCGGTTATCTTACCCGTTTTTGTCTGTGCCTGAACAAACATCGCCATGCCTATAAAAACAGCCATAAGTGTAACTGATTTCCTCATAATCTGGGTTTATGACTTAAAGATGACAAAATCAATTTTCATAAACGGACTAAATATGACAAGTTTCGTAGTTCTCTTGACAAAGGGTAAGAATCACTTACCGATACACGAACGGCCCGATTCGCTTATGAACAGCGGTTTTGTGAAAAACTGTTAAGGAATGAACACGGTTCTATTGAAATAATATAGCTACGCCTGCCCGACTGAATCATTTAGGCGGGGATTCACGGAATAGTTCTTCGTGGTTTCCGTAGTTGGGTGGCTTACTCCTTACCATTAGTGTTGATCTAAACTATCGTTTGGTAATTTCTCAATGGAAGGCGTCCATAAGGAAGAATTAATTTCAAAGGATAAAGAGCAAGTCCTGTGAGGACTTGCTCTAAGGTTTCATGGTTATATTTTCTTTAATGACCTCTATTAGTTACCGCCCGTATTCACGCGATTCTGTTCTTCGGTTGCGCCTCCTGTTTTTCTCCTTGCAGGGGCGATATTGGTTTTACCAAACCTGTAAGTGAAAGTAAGGTTGAACTGGCGGCTATCTCGTTTACTTGATACATTCACATCCACGTCACTATACTTTGCATAACCGCTAAATGCCTGTGTCCAGAAGATGTCACGTATTCCTGCTTTCACAGTTCCTTTCTTTTTGAGGATTTGTTTGGTTATTGCTGAATTAACTGCCCACATATGATTCGCTACGAGCAGTCCTTCCGTGGTTTTGCTGCGATACCATCCACTTATTTCCGCGCTCCATCCTTTGCCCAGAGTGAAAGTATTGTTCATGTTACCCATAAAGCTCGTGAACTGTATATCCACCGGGTCCGCCTGGTACATACCTGTATAATGATTATTGAAGACGTTTACGTACATGTTGGTATTCCACCATTTTGTAACCGGGAAGTTTGCCATTACCGCAATACCGAATTGCTTCATCTTGCTGAAATTTTCTCTTGTCTGGTAGGTTATCTTTTTCTCTGTATCCTGTTTTAACAGTTCAGTGATGATGTCATCAGTCTGGGTATAATTCAATGTTGTCGTCAAAAATCTCCTGAATGTATGGCTGATTTCAAAATTGTTGGTGAACTGCGGTTGCAGGTATGGATTACCCTGTCCGTAGGTAAGGGAATCAAGGAAGAAAACAAATGGATTCAATGCGTCATAATTAGGTCTTGTGATCCTGCGGCTATAGCTAAAATTGAATTGGTTCTTCTCGCTTAACTCATATCCCACGCCAAGATTGGGGAACAGGTTTGTATAATGCCTTGTAAAGGCAGAATCATTTCTGACCTGGTGTCCCTTAGCATTCGTATTTTCCAAACGAAGACCTGCAATCAGGTTCCATTTTTTTATGGTTTTTGAAAAGATCGCATACGCTGCGTTGATATTTTCCGTGTACACAAAATGATTGCTCCGGTTGTCGACCTCCCAATTCCCTCCGCTATTACGCAGGTAATCTACCTGGTTATTTGTTTTTACATAACTGGATTTCACTCCAGCTTCCAGTTTCAGACCACCCCGGAAAGGATGCACATAATCTATTTTACCCGTATAAATATCGATCATGGAAGGAATGGTGCCCCGCAGTATAATATCACTACCGACCTTTATATTATTCGCATCATAGCTTTCAGTGGTGAGCTCTGTGTGGCTGTTGTTGTTATAAGACGCATAATCAAGGTCAGCCGTGATCTCCCTTCCGGTCGAATCAAATGTGTGTTTATAGTTAAGGTTAGTAGTCAATCCTGAAAACGCTCTCGTGTTATAACTCTGAGAATTCAGCTTGGAAAGAAGATTACCTGGAGCATCTCTTAAATTTGAGCTGCTGCGTGGATCTTCATTCCCGTTATTAAAATTTCCGTTAACAACAAATCCAAGGATGTCCTTTTTGGAAAAATAATAATCAGCTCCTGCTTTTATGCTATGATAAACTCCTTGAAAATGCGGTCTCGATACCTGGTCCGAAGATCCGTCGAGGACTCCGTTCCTATAAAAATTACGATCTATTATTAACCGGTTGAAACCTTCCCATGTGCCGAAATTGTATCCGCCAAAGAGGTTCACTTTATTATTGCGGTAGTTAAGATTGAGCCCATTATTGGTTCTTCCATATATCCCCTGCGTGTAACCGAGGGTTACATTTCCGTTCATTCCTTTGATAACGCTCTTTTTTGTTTTAATATTGATAATGCCTGAGTTACCTGAAGCGTCATACTTAGCAGGCGGGTTGGTCATTATTTCCAATTGGTCAAGGTTGCTGCTTGGCATATTCTTCAGCAGGCTGGCAAGATCGGCGCCACTCATGTATGTTTGCTTTCCATCAATCAGGATCAATACACCTTGCTTGCCTTTCAGGCTAATATTACCATCATTATCTACGGATACTCCTGGTGCTTTTTCAAGCAACTCCAAAACATTTAAACCAGCATTAGTAGGTGAAGCATCAACATTTACCACCGTTTTACCTGGCTTTTGCTCGATCAAGGGTTTCTTAGCGTTTACTGATACGCCACCCAACGATGTCGCCTGGGGTATCAACTCAATAGTTTTCAGAACAACTGATTGATGAGTAGCAGTGAGCTCAAATACTTCTGAATAACCCTTTTGATGGCCCACAGCGCTTATCGACACAAAGTATTTTCCTTCTCCGATTCCTTCAAAAACAAACTTTCCGGTCTTATCGGCCACGCTCATTTTAGCTACCGATGAATCTTTCTGCCTATGCAAGGTAATGGTAGCAGATTCAATGATCTTTGTGCTCCCATCGATGACTGTTCCGTTTATTTTACCTGATTTCATCTGCCCAAAGCTGGCAAGTGAGGAGGTCAATAAGGCAACTGTCAACAGGGTCATTAACTTTCTCATTTTCGTTACTTGTTTTATTAATTAGTACTTTATGTTAATTATTACAACTCAAAGATAAGTACTTTACAATGCAAAGTACATTGTTTTATCCTGAACGGTTTTTTTTACTGATGATCGGCTGATTAACATGACCTTCATGTGACGCAAAGCCGTGAATTGGGTTACAGTTAACCGGCATTTTCTGACAAGTGGTAAGAAAACCCGATGGACGGGATTTACTTCTGGAAGTGAACCAACCGGCCAAAGATACCGGTCTGACTCGCATGGAATCAAACCAAAACCGATCAAATGCAAGATTTAGGTAGTGAACGGGGGAAAATAATGAACGAGTTTTCTAAAGGCCGAATTCCGAACGGATGGTATCATGGTAGGTACGACCTGATGTGATGCGGGTACTGGCTTTGTCTTCCATTATAAATAAATACCGGCTGTTGAAGTGCCGGTGCATTTCCCTGACCAGCTCCTTATTAATAATATACGATTTATGAATGCGGTGAAATTGAGGAGGCAATTTTTCGGACAACATAGTAAGACTTTGATCAGTGAGATGTTTTTGTCCGTCGTTGGTAAAAACAAAAACATATTTATCCTGGGCTTCCAGGTAAGAAATGTTCTCATAACGAAGCAGGATGATCCGGTCGCCGGTCCTGATTGGAAGGGCTGTTGCTTTCTGGGGGGTCTTAAACTGCTGAATCATTTGCTGCAGCCCAGGGATATTAATCGGCGATTCCGCCTTTCCGAACTGTTTCAATTTCCCAATACTTTGCTGTAGTCGTTCTTCTTTTATTGGCTTAAGTAGATAGTCAATCGAAAACGACTCAAAAGCCTTGATGGCATATTGTTCATATGCCGTTGTAAAAATAATATTAGGTTTTTCCGACAATTTTTCAATGACTTCAAACCCCGTAAGGTCGGGCATCTGGATATCCAGGAAAATCAGATCCGGTTTCAAGGCCTCAATCTTTTGAATAGCCTCTACCCCATTTCCGGCCTCGTCGATAACATGAATAGTATCGGAATATTCCTGCAACAGGTTTTTCATCAAACGTCTTGCCGCAGGTTCATCATCGATCACTATTGTCCTAAACACCTGGCTCATTTTTCATCAGTTTATGAATTTGAATGGAAACCTTTTTCTGTGGCTTGTTAGCAAAGTGTACTTCATATTCCCCGGGAAAAAGCAGATCCAGTTTATCATACATACTTTTAACGCCATACCCCGGGCTCAATTCCTCCGGAAAAGGAGGTCCATTATCAGCTACGATCAGTTCCAGGCCTTTAGCAAGATTCTTTACTTCAACATTTATTTCCGTCATTTTGCCGGTAGCTTTCAATCCATGTTTTACTGCATTTTCAACTATTGGCTGCAGCACAAACCGGGGCACGAGATAATGATTCAAATCTTCCGAAATGTTTATAGAGTAATTCAATTGGTCTTCGAACCTGATTTTTTCAATTTGCAGGTATACTTCAGCCATTTCCACTTCTTCCTTAATGGTTGAATAATTGTGATCACTGTAATTAATACTGTATCGAAACAGATCTGCCAGTGCAACTGTCATTTTTCTTGCTTTTTTTCCATCGGTAATCGACAGATCGGCAATAGAATTTAACGCGTTATATAAAAAATGTGGATTTACTTTAGAATGAAGGGCGTCCAATTCCGCCTTGGCCTTTAGTTCCCGGAGCTGGCTTAATTCAAGTTCTTTTTCATCAAATTTTCGTTTCCGCTGCAGATCGAGATAACTGATCACTGCATAAACGATACCGATAGCACCGGTGATATACATATTTGATATCAAACTATACTTCCTGTATATCGGGTATTCCTTTTCTGAACAATAAAGGATATATACCGTCGCAAGATTGATTGCCATGGAAGAGATAACAATGGCAGCAAGGATCAGCAGCTTATGTTTTAAAAAGGATTGGGACTTTAGTTTTTTATTTTCCGCAATCGCTCTCCCAATATTGAAAACAATCAATGTATAAACCATCGACGCCACTATTTCTATTGCAATAGTGCCCGGCCAGCCAAACTTTGCCACCATATAAGAAAAACCTCCACCTAATGGGGTCATAGCTGAAGAAAGAAAGAATATAACCAGGAAAGCCGCCACGTTCTTTCGGAGCAGTTCATTTTTTATCCTGCTCCTAAATATGCTGCTGAATTTGACAAGAAAGTAAAGACCGATCAGGGCAAATAAAAGACAACAGAAAACGAGCAAAATATACTGGATGATTGTCGGCTCCCTCATAGAGAATGCCAAGATAAGAAATGAACCCCTTTAAAGACAAAGCCCTTCGCCAAATGCCTTTTTTGAGGGGTGAACTGATTATATTGCAACCAAATTTTTGGCATGGTCATAGATTTCAGATCGGATACTGTAACCAGGCCTTCTCCAGGTATGCTGGAAGCAATGGTGAGGGCAAAAGTCGGTGATGATGTATTTGGCGAGGACCCGTCTATAAATGAACTGGAATCGATGGCCGCCGGCATGTTTGGAATGGAAGCGGCTATTTTTTGCCCTTCCGGTACTATGACAAATCAAATCGCCATCAAATGTCATACTCAACCAGGCGATGAAGTGATCTGTGATGAAAGCGCCCACGTGTACCAATATGAAGGCGGAGGTATTGCGATTAATTCCGGTGCCTCAGTGAAATTGCTACGTGGCGACAGGGGAAGAATAGTGGCCCAGCAGGTTAAAGAGGCAATTAACCCTGACGACCCTCACCGGGCACATACGCGTCTGGTTTGCCTGGAAAACACATCTAACCGCGGCGGCGGCAGTTGTTATGATTTCTCCGAGGTAAAAAAAATAAAACAGGTTTGCGCGGAGAATAATCTTTCATTTCACCTCGATGGTGCCCGAATATGGAATGCATTGGTTGCAAAAAAAGAAACCCCAAAACAGTATAGTGAGGTATTCGACAGCATTTCCATTTGCCTGAGCAAAAGCCTCGGATGCCCGGTCGGAAGCCTGCTGTTGGGAACAAAAGACCTGATGAAAAAAGCCCGGCGGGTAAGGAAAGTTTTTGGTGGCGGAATGAGACAGGGCGGTTTCCTGGCGGCCGCAGGGATATATGCCTTACAAAACAATATCGAACGATTAGTGGATGATCATAAACATGCCCGGCAAATTGCAGATGTCATAGCAAAAAAAGACTTTGTAAAAATGCTATTACCTGTTGAAACGAATATCATCATTTTTGAATTAAACGAATCTATCACAGCCCCTGCGTTGGTCAAGAAACTTAAAGACCAGGATATACTCGGTTATGCTATTGCCCCAAACAGGGTGAGACTGGTACTACACCTGGATATTTCGCAAGAAATGGTGATGAAGACTTCTCAAATAATCAATAATTTGTAATAGCCAAATCCAATCCTTCTAAAAGTGCTGCTTTGATTTAAACGTTATTACAATACCAGTTTAATGCCAGTTGCATTATCCATTGATACCACTCATAATTCCTATTTTTACCGCAAATAAAAGGCATGTTACCCAAAATCAACCCGATGGCCACGAATACGTGGCAAAGTCTTCAACATCATCATGCATCAATTAAAGCTGAGCAGCTCCGGGATTTATTCAAGAACGATACCGGGCGTTTTAACAAATTTTCCCTGCGCACCGGTGATATACTATTTGATTATTCAAAAAACAGGATTACCGAACATACAATTCAATTACTCATGCAGCTTGCTGAAGAATGTAAATTAAAAGATGCGATAGCTGCAATGTTTAATGGTGAAAAAATAAATGAAACAGAAAACCGTGCTGTATTACATATTGCGTTAAGAAATCTCTCGAAAAAACCAGTATTCGCAGACGGCAAAGACGTAATGCCGGATGTAAAAAAGGTATTGCGTAAAATGAAATCCTTCGCCGATAGTGTACACAAAGGTGATCACAGGGGCTATACCGGCAAACGGATAAAATATATCGTAAACATCGGGATTGGGGGGAGCGATCTTGGACCTTTGATGGTAACTGAAGCATTAAAACCGTATAAGCTCGATACTATTGAGACTTTCTTTGTTTCTAATGTCGACGGAACGCATATCGCGGAGACATTGAAGAAAGTCAAACCCGAAAGAACCCTTTTTCTTATTGCTTCCAAGACCTTCACCACCCAGGAGACGATGACAAATGCTCACACAGCAAGAGACTGGTTTCTAAAGAAAGCAAAACAGGAAAAACATGTCGCCAAACATTTTGTCGCGCTTTCGACTAATGAAACGGAAGTAGTCAGGTTTGGGATTGACAAAAGAAATATGTTCGGGTTCTGGGATTGGGTCGGCGGACGCTATTCGTTGTGGAGTGCAATCGGTTTATCCATCGCTCTCACCATAGGATATAAGAACTTTGAACAATTATTAAAAGGAGCGCATGACACAGACAATCATTTTCAAAATACTCCTTTTGAAAAAAACATCCCGGTGCTGATGGCGCTGATCGGTTTATGGTACACTAACTTTTTCGGGGCACAAAGCGAAACTATCCTTCCTTATGATCAATACCTGCATCGTTTTGCCGCCTATTTCCAACAAGGCAATATGGAAAGCAATGGCAAAAGCATTGACCGGAGCGGTAAACCTGTTAGCTATTCCACGGGTCCGGTTATCTGGGGCGAACCAGGCACCAATGGGCAGCATGCATTTTACCAACTTATTCACCAGGGAACATTGTTGACCCCCTGCGATTTTATCGCGCCGGCACAAACTCATAACCCTATTGGCGACCATCATGTAAAATTGCTTTCAAACTTTTTTGCACAGACCGAAGCATTGATGAATGGAAAAACGGAGGAGGAAGCTAGGGCAGAATTAGAAAAACAGGGATTGGCGGGAGAACAAATTGAGAATCTTGTCCCCTACAAAGTTTTCACGGGTAATAAACCTACCAACTCATTCGTCATAAAAAAGATCACTCCATTTACGCTGGGACAATTAATCGCATTGTACGAGCATAAAATATTTGTTCAGGGTGTTATCTGGAACATATTCAGTTTCGATCAATGGGGTGTGGAGCTGGGTAAGCAATTGGCTAATAAGATTCTTCCGGAACTGGAAAGTGAAGAGGTGATAAGCAGCCATGATTCATCAACCAATGGTTTGATAAATGTCTTTAAAGCAATAAGATAATCTAAATCGAAAAGAATCCGTTATGATAGACACAGATGGATCAGAACAACTATGATAAATCCATGAATCTTCCCAAATAAAAATGCCTCCGGGCGGAGGCATTCTACTTATTAGTCTGTTTTGGTCTACCATTTATCCACTTCTTCGTGGTTATCGTTGTTTGTATTTTCGACCGCGGCAGGGGAAGAAACTGCTTCAACAGGGGCCACTGGTTTTATCTCCTCGGTAGCTACAGCAGATGTTGTTTCTCTATCGGCATTTTCACTTTCACCGTTTTCAGAAACCACCTCATCATGGTTGAATGCGTCAAAATCGAAATTTGGCATAAGGTCCGTTTTCACATAGTCCACAGCCTCGGTTAATGCTTTAATGAATTTGTTGAAATCTTCTTTATAGAGGAATACCTTGTGCCTGTCGTAGCCATTGTCGTCGAAACGCTTACGGCTTTCCGTAATAGTCAGGTAATAATCGTTGCCCCTTGTCGTTCTTACATCAAAAAAATACGTCCTCCTCTTGCCGGCCCGGATCCTTTTGCTGTAAATACTTTCCATTTTCTTGTCGTTATTCTCGTACGCCACAGTTTTAATTTTTTTGCAGTTAAAAAATGCTTTGATTTAAAAGACCTACAAATATATAGATGTTTTTGACACAGCCAAATCTGAGTCAGGAGTTCCGAGCCTGGAGTCGGGAGACAGAGCTCCAATTAATGAGACCGACAAAATTTTCATGGTTATCGACTCCTGACTCAAGACTACCGACTACCGACTGGCTCCCGCCTCAAGACTCCCGACTACTATTCTGCTGCCTGGCGTATAAACCCGCATAATACCCCCCGGGGATAGCCATCAACTCGCTATGCGTACCTTCCTCTATTATTTCTCCGTCTTCCAGCACAACAATCTTATTAAAGCTGAGAAGTGAAAACATACGATGAGTAATAATTATAGCTGTCTTGTCCCTCAAATATTCATTCAGGTGAGAAATGATCTCTTTTTCTGTTTTGGCATCTACGGCGCTGAGACAGTCGTCAAAGATGAGCAAACCGGAATCCTTGATCAATGCCCGGGCAATAGAAATACGCTGCTTTTGTCCCCCACTAAGTGTAACGCCCCGTTCACCGATCTGCGTTCCGTATTGTATTGGTAATTGTTCAATCTCTTTATCCACGTTGGCCTGTTTTGCCGCGATTACAACGGCCTCACGGGTGGCATGAGGTAAACCAAACTGTATATTATTTTCGATGGTTTCGCTAAATAAAAAAACATCCTGTGGTACGTAGCTGATCTGTTTTCTCAACGAATTCAATTCAAGGTTTCTTATATCCGTACCCTCCACTTCTATTTTTCCATTTGTAATATCATACATACGCAGCAATAGCTGGGCAATAGTTGTTTTCCCGCTACCCGTTCGTCCGACTATGGCTATTTTTTGACCTTTCTTAATTTGCAGGTTGAAATCTTTCAGTGCCTGTATGCCTGTATCAGGGTAAACAAAGTCGACATGTTCGAATCGGATATTACCCTGCAGGTTTATTTTGACTGCAGGTTGCGGTTCCCGTACTGCCGGTTCAGTATCTAAAAATTCATTGAGCCGTTTTTGAGAAGCCGCTGCCCGCTGGACCATACTTGCCGTCAGGCCAATGGCGCTAACCGGGAAGGTGAGCATATTGATATACATCACAAACTCGACGATCGTATCAATTCCGATGTTATGCTGACCGCGTATATAATATAAACCCCCTATCATTATTGTGATCAGGGTACTTAACCCGATCAGTAAAGTGATTGAAGGAAAATAAATAGCTTCCACTTTGGCTAAATCAATAGCGTTTTTCCGGTAATCTTCGCTATTCTTCTTAAAGAAGCCAAGCATCGCCCTTTCCTGCACAAATGATTTAATGACACGGATACCTGAATAAGATTCCTGCGCATTTGTAGTAAGGTTGGAAAGAGACGCCTGTATCCTTTCACTTCTCTTATTAATCGTATTATTGACATAGTAAATGGCAACAGCCAGGATCGGTAATGGCGCCAGCACATACAAAGTAAGAAGCGAGTCTCGTTTGTACATAAAGAAAACAGAAAGCGAAATAACCGCAACGAGGTTGACGATATACATAACGGCGGGCCCAACAAACATCCTCACCCGGCTGACGTCTTCCGATATCCGGTTCATCAGGTCGCCGGTACTGTTCCTTTTAAAAAAGGCCGTATCGAGTTTTTGATAATGATTGAATATTTCATTTTTTTGATCGTACTCAATATGCCGGCTCATGACAATGATAGTTTGCCGCATCAGAAAGAGAAAAAAACCCCGGAGCAGCGCCAGGATCAGGATCGTTACTCCACAAAGTATCACCACCTTGCCGGCGTCATAGCCTGCCGTTTCGACTTTGTAAATGAATTTATCCACCAGCGAATCATAATCCGGTTGCACCGTTTTGGGCTTATACCCCGGCAGGCGCAGTGTTTTTTGTACAAAATCAATAACAAAACCCGTGATCTGGGGCGTTAATACGTTGAAATAGTTAGATAAAAAAACAAAGACAATTCCTAAACCGAGACGGAAACGATACTTCCAGAAATATTTATTGATCGCTTTCAGATGTTTCATGGGTACAAAGGTATCGGTTCGTAAAAAATATAACCGCCCGTACATATAATCCTTGCCCGAAGTTAAAACTGCACAGCCAAATTGCCTTTTCTTTGTATCTTCCCGACAGGAATTAGCTCACAATATTTACTGCCAGACATGAGAGAAAAACGGTCTTATATTTTTCTAGTCCTCTTAATGAACGGGCTGATCATCTCGGCCCAGCCGGCTCTTAATACCAACACGCTTCCTGTCCGCAAACTTAATTCCGCCCTTTTTTTCCAGGAAGAACAAATGATTTCGATGGATCTTTCAACAGATCTTAAAAAACTGACTTCTGAAAAAAAATTAGAAACATATCAGCCGGCAACCGTTACTTGTCGTTTTCCTGACAGCTCGGTAATAAGTGAACCCATTCGCCTGACTGCCCGGGGTGAGTTTCGGCGAACAGAATGTTATGTTCCATCAATAAAACTTGATTTCAAAAGCGCAGCCTCACCGAAATTATCCCCTCTCAGTAAATTAAAGCTGGTGGTTGGCTGCGGCGTTCGTGCCGATGATGAAAAATTATTGCTCAAGGAATTCCTCATTTACAAAATGTACAACATCCTTACTGAAAAAAGTTTCCGGGTGCGATTGCTTCATATCAATTACACAGACACAAGGAAAAAGATAAGATCCTACTCGCAATACGGTTTTTTGATCGAAGATGTAGACAAGATGGCAAAACGAAATAAATGTTCTGAAGTAGAGAAACAGGTTTTTAAATCAGAAATGACCGATCGTGAGCAGATGACCCTGGTCGCCATTTTTCAGTATATGATCGGCAATACAGACTGGTCAGTGCCCAACTATCACAATATAAAATTGATGCGACCCGTGACCGATTCGATTTCTTTTCCTTACACGGTTCCTTATGATTTTGATTTTGCAGGTTTAGTGGACGCACACTATGCCATCCCTTACGAAAACTTGCCTATTACCTCAGTGAGGCAGAGGTTATATCGCGGTTATCCCCGCACGTTGCAAGAAGTACAACGCACGTTAGATATTTTCAGGGAGAAAAGAGAAGCCATAAACAAACTCGTAATGAGTTTTGAATTACTCCATATTCGGCAACGAAAAGACATGATCAGTTACCTGGATGAATTCTATGAAACAATTAAGAGCACCGGCCTGGTAAAGAGAACATTTATAGATGATGCAAGGACCAATTAAGGCGTATCATGTTTTCAATTTGATGAAACAATTGCTTCTTTAAAAAATCTTACATTCGCAGAAAACCTTATATATGGAATTGAAAGAAATGTTTGAGCAGGCGGCGGCAGACAGTAAATCCCTATCCGAAAGACCCAGCAACGATACCTTACTTCAATTATACTCTCTATATAAACAGGCCACTGAAGGTGACGTCAACAGTGAGCCTCCCGCCAATCCATTTGATTTTGTCAATAAGGCCAAATATGAAGCCTGGGCCGGATTGAAAGGAAAATCAAAAGAAGCCGCCATGAAAGAGTACACCGACCTGGTCAATAAATTGAAAGGCTGAGTCTTTCAGTCGTCAACAGAACCGACCTTATTACCATCTGTTGGGCATAAACGCCTATCTTTCTGCATTTTGCGTTTTTGCCGCCGGGAAAAATCAGCGGCATTTTTGTCAAAAATGGGTACAATTCCTAAGGGTTTGTCAACTATTTGCAATATTCTTTCAAAAAAACGAACGTTAGGGTTAACACTTATTGCGGGTTCAAATTTATGTCATAATTTAGATGAAGCTAAAACTCTATGTGATGAAACCTGTGGGGACCTGCCGAGGAGTTGACTGGCACTACATATTATTAATACATCTTCTCCAAGTTAATTTTCCTGGTACTGTTAAAGGTTGCTGTTTAAACTTCATCCACGGTTTCGATGGACAATTCCGTATTAAAGAATCAAACTATTCAACAATAAAATCATTGAAGATCTAGGGGACGGTTGTTATTTTTTGGGTTAAGAAAGTCCCGCAGGGGTGCGGGACTTTTAGTCGATAGCCGTTAGTCTTAGTCGGTTCCCTAATTTATTTATAGCTAAATGTTGGTAGTATCCGCAGAAAATAAGTGCCTGGTAATCTATCTGAATTCCCCAACTCAGGCTATCGACTCCGTACTCCCGACTCCCGGTTAATTCTCCGCCAACGCCCTGAAATCTACACTTACCAGCTTACTCACGCCCGGCTCCTGCATCGTCACACCATAAATGACATCCACCGTACTCATCGTCATTTTATTATGTGTCACGATTATGAATTGTGAGTTCTCGCTGAACTGTCGTATCATATTAGTGAACTTACCCACGTTAGCATCATCCAACGGCGCATCTACTTCATCCAATATACAAAACGGGGCCGGCTTAATAAGATAGATTGCAAACAACAATGCAGTTGCTGTCAGTGTTCTTTCTCCACCGCTTAATTGAGTTAATGAGGTTGGGCGTTTGCCCTTGGGCTTTGCGATAACATCAATTCCCGTCTCCGCGAGATTCTCAGGATTCTCGAGTATAAGGTCGCATTGATCGTCCTCTGTAAAAAGCGTCTGAAATACTTTTTGGAAATGTTCTCTTACCTGGTGAAATGTTTCCAGGAATTTCTGGTTGGCTGTCGCTTCCACTTCTTCAATTGTCTTCAACAGACTATCCTTTGCGCTTACAAGGTCATTCTTTTGTTCAAGAATGAATTCGTACCTCTTCCTCATCTCCACGAACGCTTCAATTGCCATTGGGTTCACTTCACCCAGGTTCTCCAAACGTTTCTTCATTCTGTCAACCTTCTCCTGCAGTTCTTCAGCCGGTACTTCCGTCGCTCTCGGCTGACCCAGGATGTCTTCGATATTTATTTTGAATTCGACATTCAACCTTTCCTTCATTCCCGCCAATTGCAGTTTCAATTCATTCAGCCTGTCCTTAATCTCGCTCACCAAATGTTCTACCAGCTCTTTGTCCTTCACTTTGTGCCTCAACTCACTTTCCTTTTCACTTAATTGATTGCGCAGGTTGTAATAGGCCTGGTCAGCTTCATTCAAGCGACGCTCCTCTTCTTCTTTACTGCGTAACATCTCAATCAAATTATTTTCAATCTCTCTCAACGATGTTTCTGATTCAAAAATATTCTTCATCGTATCGGCGAGCTGTGAAGTGTTGTCATGAACCTGGTGCCTTAAATCATGGAGCTGCTTCTGCTTAAACTCCAATTCCTGCCTCAATGCACTGATCTTACTTTGCTGGCGTGTTACATTCAAATTAAACTCATTGAATTCCCGGGTTGCTTCATCATACTCTGCTTCCACCAATTTGAATGTTCTGTCTGCTTCTTCCAGTTTCAATGCATGCTCGGTCAATTGTTCATTATAACTGACCAGCTGATTTCTAACGCCCTCAACTGAACTAAGTGTCTGATGTATTTGATGGCCCAGTTCTTCCAGCCTGTGCTGGCTAGTCGTTTGTAACGAGTGAAGATTTTCTAATTTATTATGCAACGAGAAAACCTGGTTAGTCAATTGCTGAATATCATATTCTGTCACCCTGACAGCATTTTCTCTCAAATCCTCGTTAAAAGCGATCACTTCGTTGTGCCTTGCCTGTATATTTTCCCGCAATGCTTCTGCGAGTGTTTCCTGTGTCGCGATTTCTTCACGCAATTTCTCCAGGTTCTTGGCTCGACCTATCTTCTTTCCTTCAATCATTCCTACACTTCCTCCCGTAAGGGAGTATTCACCCTTTACATACTTACCACTCTTTTCAATCACGACAAATCCATTGCTGTGCTGCAACACGTCGTCACTCTCCGCGATAAATACATTACGTAAAAGGTGTTCCGCAAGTTTCATATATCGTTCTTCCACATCAATCACGCTCAATGCAGGAATCGCTCCCTCCAAGGTATGTGTATTCAATCCTTGCGCATTTGCGTAACCTTGATTGCCTGCAGGCAAATTCGTGACCTCATTACTCTCGTGTCTGTATCCTTCTGAGTTTATATTCTCTCCGCTTTCATCTTCTCTTTCCGTGAAATCCGGGTTCCGGTCATTCTCTCCGCTTTCATCTTCTCTTTCCGTGAAATCCGCGATCGCGATGCCGTTAATTTTATCCAATAAGAAAAAGTTTGCCTTCCCTTTTTTATTCTCATCCAGCAGTTGTACCGCCTGCAAACCTTCTTCCAGGTTATTCACGACATAATAACTCAAATATGGTTCGAGTACGTTTTCCACCGCTGTTCTGAATTCTTCTTTTACATAAATGATATCAGAAAGTATCGGCGATGTATGGTTCCAACCGGTATTATCATGAAGGAATTTGACGCTCTCCGGGTATCCTTCCATTGAATCGATCATGCTCTTCAGCAGATCATGCTCATTCTTTTTTGCATCCAGTTTTCTATTCTCAGCAGCAAGTTCAGTACGCAGCTCGTCGAGCATTCCCTGGGTCTGCAGTATCTGGTCCTTTGTATATTCCTGGTGTTGCTGCAACTGCTGGAGGTCGACTTGCTTTATCGCTAATTCCTTTTCCCTGAGTATCCTTTCCTGGTCGAGGTGATGGCGTTGTTGTTCTCTAAGTTTCCTTTCTTCTTCGCCCTGTGAAATTGCCCGCTGCAGATTTTGAACGGATGTGTCAGCTACCGCCACTTTCTTTTCTGCATCAAACTGGTTGCGTTGTATCTGCTGATGTTCGTTGCGCAATGAATCTAATGTCCTTCTCTTTTCATCAAGCACATTGCGTTTACCATCCACATCCCTTCGCAACTGGTCCAACTGATCATTCAAACCTTCTAAGACCTTTCCCTCGTCCTCCACCTGCCCTTCGGTGAATTTTATACCTTCCTCGTATCCTTTCAACTGTCCTTCCGCCTTCTGCAAGAAATCTTTCAGGCTTGCTTCTCTTTCGTGTAAATGTTCCAGCCGTTGTACAGCCAGGCTCTTTTCGCTTTCCTTGCTGCGAACCGTTTCCACCAAATCATTGAAGGCATGTTGCATAGCCTGCAAGGCTTTTTCCTTTTCAATAAAGGCAAGTTTCTCCTGTTCCAGGTTCGATTCCCTGATTGCAATCTCGGCTTCTAATTTTATTTTCCTATCTGTTTCCGTATCGCTTTGTTCCGTCAGCTCATTATAGGAAAGATTGAAACCCTCCAATGCAGCTTTTGCCAGTTCAATACTCACTTCACGGTAATCCAGTTTGATCTCATGATATTTCTCTGCCTTCTTCGCCTGGCTCTCAAGTTGCTTTAATTGATTGTTGATCTCGAATAACAGATCCTCTATCCGTGCAAGGTCGAGCTCGGTAGCATCCAGTTTCAGACGGGCTTCTTTCTTACGGGTTTTATAAATAGAAATGCCGGCTGCCTGTTCCAGCATGCGACGGCGGCTGTTCTCTTTGTCTTTGATCAGGTCGTCGACCATACCCAGCTCGATTATCGCATACGAATCGGTGCTGATACCCGTATCCATAAAGAGATTTTGGATATCCTTCAGCCTGCATTGTACATCGTTAAGGCGGTATTCACTCTCCCCGCTTTTATAGAATTTGCGGGTGATGGTGATGGTACTGAACTCAGTAGGCAGGAGGTTCCTGGTGTTCTCAAAAGTCAGGCTGACTTCTGCCAATCCGCTGGCAGAGCGGGTTTTAGAACCATTAAACACAAGGCTGTCGAGATTTTCGCTGCGGAGGTGACTGATCTTTTGTTCACCGATCACCCAGCGGATGCTGTCGACGATATTGGATTTGCCGCATCCATTGGGTCCGACGATGCCAGTGATGTTATC
>JANWHX010000124.1 GCA_025450235.1 Chitinophagaceae bacterium
ATCAAATTGTCCGCCGGTAACTAATACCGGGATGATCGTTTGCAGCGTGGGGTTATACGTCCTTCGTAGCTTGAATTTGAATCCGTGATAAGAAAATATGCCGAGTCCCTTATGTGGATTATTGCCGTACCAAAGTATGTCTTCAGGTTCTGGCGTTCCGGCGCTGAATTTTAATTTATCCGGGTGCTCGCATTCCGGTACTATCAGAATATCCGGTTTATGTTTTAATATAATCCCGGCCTTTTTGCGAAAGGCCATATTGCAGTTCCATGTAATTATTTTCATACGTTAGCCCGGTTGCTTAACCTGTTTATTTAATAATCTGATATTTTCCTTCGCTGCATTAAGCAGTTCCACCATCACTGCGGCCGGTGTCTCTTCAAAGCTTTGTTTGCCTGAGTTTTTTTGTTCAATCAATTTATCCTTGTTGAAGTAATACCTGCCTTCAAATGTTGTCGTTACTTTGGAATGATCTATTTCAGCAACAGTTGAATCTTTTACAACGAATGATTCAAATTTTTCATAGACGAAAAACAACTTCGCGTTCTTCAAATAGAACTCTCTCGTCCGGTTGCCAAAGGACAAGCCGATCCATTCGATGATTTTTACCAGGCTGTCTTTTTTATAGTAACCGGTTAACTCTCCTCCCCCATCTGTCGCATTTTCCATAAACTCCTCATCGGTCAGTGTTTTTTTGGAAAGAGTTTTATCAGCATTGATGGCCTGGAAATCTTTGCGGATCGCGGTAATAAGCAAGGTTTTGGACTGCGCTTCTGAAGGAGGTACAACGATGGTTCCAAGGAAGCAAATAAAACTCAGTCTTATCAAAATTCGACTATAGCTCATGACAGATTTAATTCGTTATCTCTTTACTTCGTTTTCTAAGGGGAGTTTATTTTCGAAATCACTGATATTCTTCAGCGTAACGATGGCTATTTGTTCCAATGCTTCCCTTGTAAAAAAACCCTGGTGCGAGGTGATCAGCACATTAGGAAACGAAATTAGCCTTGTTATCATGTCATCCGGAATGATCTTTTCAGACAGGTCCTTAAAAAAGAGTTTTTCTTCCTGTTCATATACATCAATACCGAGATACCCTATTTGCTCATTTTTTAATGCCTCAATAGCATCCTGTGTGTTTATCACGGCACCGCGGCTGCTGTTGATAAGCATCACTCCTTTCTTCATCCTTTGGAGAGCCTGCTTATCGATGAGGTGATGGGTCTCAGGCACCAATGGACAATGCAGGGAAATAATATCGCTTTGACGCAATACATCATCTAGTTCCTTGTAAATAACTCCTGCCTTTTTCATTTCTTCAGAGGCAACTATATCATAGGCAATCACACTGCAGCCAAACCCTAGCATGATCCGGCAAAAAGCCTGGCCTATCTTTCCGGTGCCGATGACGCCTGTAGTTTTACCATGAAGATTAAAACCGACCAATTTTTCCAATGAAAAATTGCTTTCCCGTATCCGGTTATAGGCTTTATGTGTCTTCCTGTTCAGGGTAAGGATCAGGGCAACTGCATGCTCGGCGACTGCTTCAGGTGAATAGGCAGGCACCCGGACGACTTTTATATTGTTTTTTGCTGCGGCTTCGAGGTCAATATTATTGAAACCAGCACACCTCAGGGCAATCAGCTTTATCTCGTTCGCCGAAAGTCTTTCAAGAGTTTCTTTATCAGCTTTGTCATTTACAAACAGGCAAACACAATCAAAACCTTTCGATAGTATAACTGTATCAGTGTTAAGTGATGCATCAAAATATGTTAATTGATGTTTCTTCCCTGTATTAAGGCGATCAAGATATTCTTTATCATAAGATTTGGTACTAAAAACGGCTACTTTCATAATGAATGCTATGCAGGAAACAGGCAGGATAAAGATATAAACTTAAAGATTACCGCCTGCCGTTAAAAGAAACCGGCAAAATCAACTTCAGAGAACATATTTAGCAGTGAAAGCTGCACCATAATATTGTCTTGTTTCTGAATACCCTTCTGAATACAAACTGTAAGGCGTAAAAATGGGGTTAACGTAGACAGTGGGTTCGATTAAAATTTTACTATTCACTTTAAATGTCTTGCTGATTTTCGCTATAGCTCCCCACAAAAGCTTGTTGTCAAATCCATATGTTTGAAGGGGAACAGTCGCTGCCGGTGGATTGATAACATGTTTCTTTTCTTTCCACCCGGCATAAATATCCACAGACGGGCCAATCGAAATATTTAGTGTTTTGGATCTATAGTTATACAACAAGGGTATACTGATAAACTTTTCCAATATGAAAAATTGCTCTGAAACGACAAAGTTGCCGCCGGGGTCTGGTGTATATACGATCAGGTTATCATTAATAGTACTTCGGTAATAGATGCCGATCTCAGCGCTGTTATGTTTATTTAGTAGCCGTTCAAATAAAATTCCAAAGGCAGGTCTGACATTAGCACTTGATGCTTTGTCTGCCAAAACGGATAAACCTATCATATTCTTATTCTGGGGAAAGCCCTTCGCCGACCAAAGTATAACTGAAATAACCAGAGGAGTTAGTTTGCCGCACCACATATCGTCTATCAGTTTTGATTCACCAATGATAAAATTAGTAGTTTCCTGATGAACCTGACACAAAGTAAACAAACAGCTATAGAAAGAAAGTGTTAGTTATTTACAGTTTTAGAAATCATATAGTTAACAGTCCTAAACTTCATATCGTGCATTTAGAATCTTACTTCACCAACTCTCCCACAAAACATTCTTTCGGTTGCAACTCTATTTCTTCAAATGAGCTGATCTTTCCGGTGATAACGTTTTTGATTTTTGAAAAACCGGTGGTCCTTTCCGTGTAGGTATTCCATCTTGGTTTGGCGGCGTTATTGCCGGTATTGGCTACTACTATTACTGTTTGCTTGGTATCGTAGCGGAAATAAGTGTATAAACCTCTCACCGGAAGAAATTGTGTGGTCTTTCCGGTCGTCAACGCGGAAGAACGCTTCCTGAAGTTTGCGAGTGTGCTTACATAAGTAAATGATTCATTTTCTTTTTCTGTCCTTCCTGCTTCAGTAAATCGATTGACAGAATCTCCTTCCCACCCGCCAGGAAAATCCTCCCTGACCGTAGCATCCGTACGTGTTTTTTTATTCTTCATCAGTACTTCAGTGCCATAATACAGTTGAGGAATACCACGCAGGGTCAACAACCATGTCAATCCCAACTTTAAACGGGCCCAGTCTTCGTCTACCACCGAGAATACCCGATCCATATCATGATTATCCAGGAAGATGCAATTGCGCATGGGGTTTTTATAAACAAGATCCTGCGCCATCGTCATATATAGTTTATTTACGCCGTCGGTCCATCCCTGTGAAAGACCCATGGCGGCTAACATACCAAAGCAGGATTGAAAATCTATCACGCTGTTTGCATTGTGTTTAAAAGGGCTACCCATGGTGTTCTGTGTGAAGTATGCGTTCGCGATCACTGAATTCACCCATGCTTCGCCAAAAATCGTAATGGCTGGAAATTCTTTTTCCAATGCAGCGTTTACATTATTCATGAACTGCTCATCACAATATTTATATGTATCCACTCTCCATCCATCCACACCAAAATATTCCGTTGACCAGATCGCATGTTGTATAAGAAAAGTGGCAAGGAATGGATTGCGTTGATTCAAATCGGGTAAATGGTCGGTGAACCATCCGTCGAGCATCACCTTTTTATCATAGGCTGAACCGTAAGGATCGAACAATGTTTCTTCCCTGTGATTAGGCCCCGTGAATGATGGCCAGTTATTAAGCCAGTCTGCCGTAGGCGGATCCGTTGCAAAAAAATGTTCTTTGCTTATATGGTTATAGATCGCATCCTGGACGACTTTGATCCCTCTTTTATGTGCCGCATTGCAAAACTGCAGGTAACCATCGTTACCGCCCAATCTTTTGTCTATCTGGTAGTGGTCCGTGAACCAATAGCCATGGTAACCCGCTATGCTGTTCCCCCCTTCACTCATCCTTCCTGTATTATTTTCAATGATCGGGGTTAGCCAAAGAGCCGTTACGCCCAACTGCTGAAAATAATCAAAATGATTTTCTATGCCTTTAAAATCGCCGCCGTGACGGGCAAACATGCTTTTTCTGTCACTTGTCTGGTCACGATATTCTGCGATAATATCATTGGAAGGATCGCCATTGGAAAAACGGTCCGGTATCATCAGGTATAAAAAATCCTTTGAGCTTATGCCCTGCGTCCTCGTCTTTCCGTCTTCCTTGCTTTTTGCCATCAGCTCATAATTGATCTTCACATGACTGCCGGGAACGACAATTTCCAATACACGAACACCGGGTTTCGCATTCGCTGCAATTATAAGATCAAGAAAAACATAGTTAGGATTCTCTACATGATGAATAGCCTTTAATGTCATGCCATCAGCTATCCTGACGCCGGTAGCGGGTAATTTAAAAACGGGTATAGTTTCGGCAACATTCTTTGAATGGATCATTAGCTGCAGCTTCGGATTTTTCATACCCACCCACCAATTGGTTGGATAGACATCAAAAACATCAATGGCGCTGGCCTGCGAAGCAACAAAAAGAAATAAAAATGACAATAGTTTTTTCATACCGGTCTTTCTCCTTCAATTTCAAGTTTTGCAGTTTCAATTGGATCAACATCTTTCTTCTCTTTTATAAAAAAGAAACAGATGAGGGCAGCCAATATCATTAACCCGCCGCCAATCTTAACCGCTGCTAAGCGGTCATTATGTAAAACATTCCTCATCAGCCATCCGAATCCAAGGGAGGCAATGATCTCGGGCAATACGATAAAGAAATTAAAAATGCCCATATAAATCCCAACCTTATCTTTTGGAAGCACCCCGCTAAGCATAGCATAAGGCATAGACAATATACTTGTCCATGCTATTCCAATTCCTACCATACTTACAAACAAGAGATTCTTATCCACTACCCAGCTTACACTGATCAAGCCAAGAGCTCCGCAAAGAAGACAAATAGTATGCGTCAGCTTTCTTCCAAGCTTATCAGCGATGAATGGCAACACAAAAGCAAATGCTATTGTGACAACACTGTAGAACGATAATGTCAGGCTTCCAAAGTCAGCTCCTTTGGCATATACCGGATCACTGGCATCTTTACCACCGAAAACATTTACAGCAACCGCGGTGGTATAATAAAACCACATGAGAAAGAGTCCAGGCCATGTAAAGAATTGCACCAACGAAACGATACGCATTCTTGGAGGCATATTTCTTAAAGCATGAAGTATTTCCCTGGCTCCGCCGCCAAAACCTTTGTTGGATTCCTTTACTTTCTCTTTAAACCCAACATCTGAAGGTGGGTATTCTTTCGTTGTAAATACAGTATATAAAACTGCTGTAAGAAAGAAGAATGCGCCCGTATAAAACGATAACCTGACATTTTCCGGGATACTCCCCTGCTCAGCCGTATTTGTATAATGAAAAACATTTTTCATCATCCAGGGCAATGCCGAGGCCACGCTTCCGCCGATGCCAATCATCAGGCTTTGCATTATAAAACCCCTGTTAACCTGTGAATCGGGAAGCTTGTCGGTAACAAATGCACGGAATGGTTCCATGGCCACATTTCCAAAAACGTCCAATACCCATAATAAACCAGCAGCCATCCACAATTCGCTGCTGTGCGGCATGAATATAAGAGCGATTGAACTAAGAATAGCGCCGATCATGAAATAAGGCCTTCTTCTTCCCCATCTCGGGTGCCATGTCCTGTCGCTTAAATAACCAATGATGGGTTGCACGATTAAACCGGTGAGAGGCGCTGCCAGGAATAAGATTGGAACGTCATCCGGATTAGCTCCGAGATTTTCATAAATACGGCCCATATTAGCTCTTTGAAGATCCCATCCAAACTGGATCCCGAAAAAACCAACACTCATGTTTATTATCTCGGAAAGACGAAGCCTTGGTTTTGTTCCCGTGTAAGCAGATGACATAGCAATCGCAGTTTTAGCTTTTCGCAACAGATGGGAAGATAGGAAGTTTATGTAAGATGCAGATGATAAATCCGAAATCTAAAATCCCCTGTCTGCCGAACAGGCAGGGAAATCCGAAACAAGAACACCTTCATCGGAATTTTTTCGGATTTCGAATTTGAAAATTCGAAATTCAAATCACATATCCATTTGGAATAATAGCACCTTTTTTCACCACCACTATTCCATCTTTAATTGTATAAAGTGAATGATCCGAATTTTCCAGGTGAGTACCACCGTTGATACGAACATCATCGCCAATGCGGCAATTCTTATCAATGATCGCATTCCTGATATAACAGCGGTTACCGATCCCGAGTAAAGGAATTCCTTTTGCATGATCAACGGCGATATCCTGAAGGGTTTCAAAATAATCGCTGCCCATAATGTACGTGCTGATAATTGTAGAACCATGACCAATGCGTGAACGAATACCCACTACCGATGTTTCCATTCTCGAGGCGTTGATGATGGAACCTTCAGCGATGACCGTTTTTTCCAATGTGGTACCGCTTACCTTGGCAGGAGGCAGCATACGGGCACGTGTGTAGATTGCATTATTGTTATCAAATAAATTAAAATCCGGAAGATCGGCTGTCAACCCAAGATTTGCTTCAAAAAAAGAATAGATATTTCCAATGTCTGTCCAATAGCCGTCATACTGGTAACTTGCAACCTTACATTTATCTATCGATTGAGGAATTATTTCTTTTCCAAAATCTGTTGCTTCAAGGTAGTCGTTCTGCAGGTAGTCGAACATCAGCTGGCGATTGAAAATATAAATACCCATTGACGCGAGATAATTTCGTCCTGCCTTTTTCATTTCATCTCCCGTATCACTTGTCCATTCCTTTAATAATTCTTTCTTTGGTTTCTCAATAAATGAAGATATATACCCCGCTTTATTTTGTTTAAGGATACCAAATTCGGGTGCTTCCCTGTCACCGACGGGAATAGTAGCAACAGAAATATCCGCCCCTTTCTTTTTATGATTATCAAGCATTTCCTGAAAATCCATTTGGTACAACTGATCCCCTGATAGGATCAACACATAATCACTGGCAAAAGGAGCTACGTGACGCAGACTTTGCCGTACCGCATCGGCAGTGCCCTGGTACCATGCAGGATTATCGGGAGTTTGCTCTGCCGCCAGTATGTCCACAAACGCGGAACTGAATGCGCTGAAATGATACGTGTTTTTAATATGCCTGTTGAGCGACGCCGAGTTGAATTGCGTTAACACAAACATCCTGTTGATGCCCGAATTGATGCAATTGGAGATAGGAATGTCGACCAACCGGTATTTGCCGGCAATAGGCACAGCAGGTTTTGAACGGGCAGCGGTCAAAGGATATAATCTTGATCCGGCACCACCGCCAAGGATGACGCTCAGTACTTCCGTTGAAATGGACATAATTAAACAAGTTTAAAAAATCAACAATCGAATTAAATTATGTCTTCAAAAGGTATGCTGGTTTTTCAAGAGATCAAGGTTGTAACGAGCGGTAGATATCAATATATTGTTGTGCAGAAGAATCCCATGAATGATCCAATGTCATCATGTAACCCCGCATCCATGTATAAAGATCGGGTTTGTTATTGTAAAGGTCAATAGCCCGGCCAATAGAATATGTAATATCACCCACGCTGGCCTGGTCAAACCGGATACCATAGCCTTTGGGATCGCCAAAATCCCGGATGGTGTCCTTTAATCCGCCTACGCTTCTTACCATGGGCACCGTGCCGTATCGTAATGCATACATTTGGTTAAGGCCGCAGGGCTCAATCCGGCTTGGCATCAATAAGAAATCAGAACCGGCATAGATCATATGGCTCAATGGTTCGCTGTATCCTATGTAGGAATTATAATATCCGTTGAACTGGTGCTTCATTTGGTCCAATTGATCTTCGAGATGAGGTTCACCGGAGCCAAGAACAAGAAAATTCGCCTTACCATGATGCTGGTAGATTGATTGACTGATGGCATCAGGTAAAAGATCAGCGGCCTTCTCTCCCACAAGTCTCCCGATAAAGGCCACCAATGGCTTTTCAGGATCAAGGCCGAATTGCCCGCAGATCTCTTTTTTATTTTTCTTTTTTCCTTTTTCGACCAGTTCTTTGTCGTAGTTCTTTGCAAGAAAGTTATCGGTTTGTGGATCCCAAACGTCAGTATCAATACCGTTCAATATACCATTGCTTTTGCCTCTTTCATATTCAAAAAGGTTTTCCAGCCCATTTGCAGAATATCGTAATTCGTCCAGGTAACTATGACTTACCGTCGTCACTTTCCAGGCACACTTGACAGCAGATGCCATCGGATTGATATTATTCTTCCAATCGAGCAGGCCCCAGT
Source organism: Chitinophagaceae bacterium (assembly GCA_025450235.1). Taxonomy (GTDB): domain Bacteria; phylum Bacteroidota; class Bacteroidia; order Chitinophagales; family Chitinophagaceae; genus VBAT01. The sequence goes on from JANWHX010000124.1 coordinate 8,381, forward strand.
TCCAGCTGTCATAAGGAGGAATGTAATAATATTTATCCCAACCTATCCAACCCTGGTATTGTCCATTATGAACAGTGAAAACCGTGGGCACAGTGGCCAGCTTGCCCCGGAACGGATGACAATGCCTGACCATGAAAGGAATGAGACCAGTATGATGATCGTGACAATGGATAACGTTGGGGGTATGTTGCCATTTACTGAGCCAGTCACAAAATGCAATCTGGAACGCAATAAACCTTTCATTGTCGTCATCATAGCCATATATCTTTTCCCTGTCAAGCAGACCATTTATATCAACAAGGTAAAGGTCAAATCCGAGTTTATTGGTCTTTTCCCTTATTACGCTGTAGTGGAACCAATGGGAACCGAGAAATTGACTGCCTTCATGGACCAACTCCCATTCATTCTGATAGAGGAATTTCGTTCGGTACATAGGCATTACCACCTTGGTCACATGGCCAAGCTCAGCCTGGTACTTCGGTAATGAACCGACCACATCACCAAGACCGCCCGCTTTTGCTACAGGATAACATTCAGCCGATACATGTATAATCTCCAT